>CBETPM010000046.1:0-6398 GCA_965538135.1 Candidatus Bathyarchaeota archaeon | reverse complement strand
GCTGAATCATTAAAGATCATGGAGAGTTCGCTTCTAAAATCGTCCAGTGGAAGACAAGCAGTTGATGTGTGGTCTCCACCTTGAACTGAACAAGCATAAGAATAGATTTCAGGATAGTCTTTTCTGCTGCGAATTCCATGAGCGCCTATCCCTATACCCTTTGATTGAACCGCATACTGCAAAACATCCCGTTTCTTCTTTTCACCAATTTTTAAGGCAGCCCGATAAGTGCCCTCAGCAAATAAGTCGCCTACTCCTTCTCTAAAAGCAATTTTTTTGGCGAGAGCTGCAAAAGCTTCTGTGTCGCCCCATTTAAGCTCTAAACCATCAAAATCTTCTTTTGTCAAAATGCCTCTTTGAAATAACTCAGCAGCGAAACCCATAACGTTGCCCGTTTGTATGCCGCATAACCCCAAATCATCAATCAAAGAGGCTAGAAAAACGTTTTCTTCAGGGGTGAAAATGCCGAGGTTTGTGCCTAAATAGGCTTGGAGCTCATAGTCTGGGTTATCAGTTATAGCTCCTTTAAACTTTCCTTTTTTAACTACAGCCACTTTAAGACATGTGGTCGGACAGCCAAAGTCTCCCCAATATTGTTTAACCCAAACTCTATTCTCAAACTGGTTTACACCAAAACTTTTTTCGTCGTGCCACTCTTCCTGCCAATTCCGAACAGGTTCAGAACTTGTTTTCGCACCTACACTGTATCCGGCGGAACCAGTTCCCCAGCGTCGCCACAACTCACTTTCATAAACCTCTTCGCACACAGTTTGAATTAGTTCCTTCACTTTCTCCATGTCTGCAACTTCTGGCAATGGACCAGCACCTTTAACAGCTATAGCCTTCAATTTTTTAGAACCCATAACAGCGCCGTAACCGCCATAGCCAGCAGCATGCGTCCACTTTGCAGCAACAACCGCCGTGCGAACCTTGTTCTCTCCAGCAGGACCAATGTATAAAATTGCAGGTTCTTTCCACTCACCCTTTTGAGGATAAAGCTTACATAAAAGTTCTCTGCACTCTTTAGTTAGAACTGCAACTGTTTGTTTTGCGTCTTTTCCCCAAACATGCGAAGCATCCCGAATTTCAACATCTGAATCCTTAACGAAAATGTAAACGGGTTTTTCTGCTTCGCCACTAACTATTATGCCATCATATCCAGCACATTTTAACTCCACACCAAACTCTCCAGCAACCGTAGAGCCGACAACACCATTGCTTTGAGGAGACTTTCCAGAAACGCATACTCGTCCACCAGGGAAAAATCCTGTCAAGGGTCCTGTAAAGAATAGAAGAAGATTTTCTGGTGCTAGCGGATCTATTTGTCCCCATTTATCGCCAAGTCTATCCCAGAGGACTTTTGTTGCTAAACCTCTGCCGCCCACATAATCTTTTAAGATTTCGTCGCTGAATTGTGTTTCCGAAATTTTCCGATTTGAAAGGTTTATTTCTAAAAACTTTCCAGCATAACCTCTAATCATAGAAAACCTTCTCCTTTTTCGCCGTAAATTTTCACAACTAAGTCGCGAGTTATTTCTTCTGGTTTCCGCGCATAAAGCCCGTAAGGATAATCCTTTCTCGGAACCACGCGAAGTACGTTCCAGAAACCTTCTTGGCAGACTTTAACACACTGGGGGTCACCGTCGCATAAATCGCAAATTAAAATATGATTTTCTGTCGGATGCATGTGGGGGATTCTTCCGGGGCAAGCGTCTATACACTGCCCGCATGCAATACATGCACTTTCGTCAACTAAAACCGCGCCTGTTTCGTCGCTTACTGATAAGGCATTAGCTGGACACGCGGCAACACAGGGGTAATTTTCACATTGAGCACAGAAATGAGGGAACTCCACACCTGGAACAAGCATAAAAACTCTTATTCTAGAGGCTTCGGGCCATATGCGATTTTCATGAAAAAGTGAACAGGCGATTTCGCATTTTCTACATCCGCTGCATTTTGAAAAGTCTCGTGCTATCCAGATTTGCTCTTTTTTGTCTGTCATTGTTGTTTTTCTCCTATAATTTTGAAAAATTGTTTGAAAGTTTGGGCAATTTAAACGTAACGCTTTTTTTATTGTAAAAAATTCTTTAAGCTTTAGTTTCTAAATCAGATGGAAGGAGAAGTATTTAGTGGACTTTTCAGAAATACTTCAACAAATCGCCCAATGGATGAATGCGCTAGCCCAGCAATACGGGTATTTCGGAATTTTTCTAATAAGCCTCCTAGGAGCGCTTTCCATAATTTTTCCAATACCTTACACAGTTATCATTTTTACTTTAGGAGGAACAGCAAAAGGAGTCTTTGAACCCTTGTGGATAGCTGTTGCGGCGGGATTAGGGTCTGCGATAGGTGAATTTTCAGGGTATTTGCTAGGCTTTGGCGGTAGAAAGGCCATCAGCGAAAAATATAAGCGTAAAATGGAGTTTCTTTTGAAGGTTTTTGAAAGATACGGTCAGATTTCCATTTTCCTTTTTGCCTTAACGCCATTGCCGGATGATTTGCTCTTCATTCCACTGGGTGTTATGCGTTATAGCTTTTTGAAAGCTTTCATCCCGACTTTGGTTGGAAAATTCTGCATGAACCTTATCGTAGCCTATAGCGGACGTTTTTCGTTTAGAATAATAAAAGACATTTTCGGTGTGGAAAGCGACTGGATATCCGCTTTAATAAGCATGGTTTTGGCGATAGTATTATTGGTTATAATTTTCATTTTGATGTTTAAAGTAGACTGGGAGAAATATTTCGGAAAATATATAATAAAAGAAGAGGACAGTAGTGAAGAATAAGTTGAGGATTATAGCTGATTTACATATTCACAGTCGTTATAGCAGAGCTACAAGCCAAAAGATGTGCGTTAAAGAAATTGCTCGTTTCGCTAAGGTCAAAGGTTTGAATCTTGTAGGAACTGGCGATTTTACACATCCAAAATGGCTTAAAGAACTGCAAGAAACTTTAATCTTTGACGAGGAGAAAAGCCTCTACAAAGTGGCTAAGAACCCCGAATTGCCCGTTTATTTTATGACAACCACTGAAGTTAGCACCATATTCCCATTTCAAAAAGAAATAAAGAAAATTCACCACGTAATTTTGACGCCGACAATGGAAACAGCGGTTCAGATAAACGAAAGACTAGCGAAATATGGCAATTTATCTGCAGATGGCAGACCCACACTAAACGTGACTGCACCCCAACTAGTAGAAGAAATAATGGAAGTCTCCAGCGAAAACATGGTTTTTCCAGCCCATGCATGGACACCGTGGTTCAGCATTTTCGGGGCCTTCAGCGGTTTTAACAGCGTAGAAGAATGTTATCAAGACATGACAAAACACATTTACGCCTTAGAAACCGGGCTTTCTTCAGACCCGCCTATGAACTGGAGACTAAGCCAGCTTGATAATTTTGCTTTAGTTTCTAACAGCGACAGTCATAGTTTTTGGCCTTGGCGCATAGGACGAGAAGCAAACGTGTTTGAGATTGAAAAACTTAGTTATAAGGAAATTTTGGATGCCATACGTTTGAAGGATAAAAACCGTTTCAAATTTACAATAGAAACTAACCCCGCGTATGGCAAATATCACTGGACGGGTCATAGGAACTGTGGAGTTTCGCTTTCTCCTCAAGAGGCAATCAAACTTTCAAATATTTGTCCTGTTTGCCGTAAAAAACTCACCAAAGGTGTGGAACAGCGAGTAGAAGAGTTGGCCGACCGTCCCTTAGGATTTAAACCTCAAGGAGCCATAGACTTTGTGAATTTGCTTCCGCTTTCCGAGATTATTGCTACGGTTCTGGGTGTTGATTCTCCTTCAACTCGGCGTGTATGGAGCATATATAATCTTCTTGTAGAAAAGTTTGGCAACGAATACACCGTGTTAATTGACGTTTCAAAAGAAGAATTAGAAAATGTTGTTGATGAAAGGATAGCTGAAGCCATAATCCGTGTAAGAGAGAATCGTGTTGAGGTGTCGCCGGGATATGACGGAGTTTATGGGCAGATAATAATTTTCAAGGAAAATCTTCGCGAAGCGAATGCATCCCAAAGAGTGCAACAATTAAACCTTACTGATTTTATGTGAGTATTGTTATTTCATGTCTCTGTGTATGTGTGTAATACAGTTAGACGGAAAGGTTTATTAAGTCGCAATATACAGGATAACATCTGTGTGAGGGTTCAACATTGAAACACATTACACAACCAGCAAACAAAAAAGAAGACAAAATCTGCAGAATCATAGATAGAGTATTAAACCAAGTTTTCGGAAAAGAGGCAACTCTTCTAATCTACAGATATCTTGAAAAAAATTATTCCGTTAAACGTAACGAAATAAGCGAGAAAATAGACTTGTTCGCCAAGGGTTTGGAAGATTTCCTAAGAACAGGCGCCTATGCCATTGAAAGGAAAATTTTAGAAGATATCTACTCAAGCTATGGCTTACTGCGGAGAATAGAACTAGAAAAAATGCAGCAAGAATACGATTTCGCCAGCCAAATCAGATTACTTTCAAGAAGAGCCTAAATTTGCTTTAATTTTCAGCATTTTTGTCAATTTGAGACCATAACGATTTTATAACCGCTCTTCTGAAATATCTCCCTTCATAAATTAAACAATAAAGAAGGGAGAAAAATTATTGAGAGATAGGCTAGGCAAAATTGTGGATGCTACTGTTCAAAAGTTTGACGCCGAATATGTTGAAGTTCGGGCTCAAAAGCTTTTCAAAACTCTGCTCACCGTTAAAGAAGGGACAGTGGAGGCGGCAAAACAGGGAATTGAAAATGGTGCTGCACTACGGGTTCTCGTAAACGGTGCTTGGGGATTTGCCTCTGTTGGAACTTTAAAAGCGA
Organism: Candidatus Bathyarchaeota archaeon; assembly: GCA_965538135.1. Taxonomy (GTDB): domain Archaea; phylum Thermoproteota; class Bathyarchaeia; order Bathyarchaeales; family Bathycorpusculaceae; genus PIXZ01. The sequence goes on along the minus strand of CBETPM010000046.1, from coordinate 1,555 downwards.
ACATCTTAAACGAGGCAATTTCTGAGGCGTGTAAAATGGCTAAATCTGCAAGTTCAAGGCTTAAAACGCCGATAAGTCTTGTGGAAACCAAAGCAATTGAAGACAAGGTTATTGTCAAACCGCAAAAGGACCCGTCAAAAATTTCAATAGAAGAAAAGATAAAGCTCACCACGGATATCAGCGACACTATATTGGGCTATGATAACCGCGTTAAAAGCTGCACCATAGACTACTTGGATTTAACTGGAAGAAACTTCTTCATAAACAGTGAAGGCACCCACATCGAACAAGACAAACTTTACGTCTGGTCAAGAATATTAGCCACAGCCAAAGAAGCCGACATTTTCACTTTCAGCCGCGAAGAAGTAGGGTCAACCGCTGGATACGAAGTGTTTGACAAAGAAAACCCAGAGGTTGTCGGCGAAAGAGTTGCAAAACGGGCAGTTGAACAGTTGAAGGCTAAACCTCCAAAAGGTGGAGCATTCCCAGTAGTTCTAGGACCCAATGTCGTCGGAGTCTTTGTCCATGAAGCCTTCGGCCACTTGGCAGAGGCAGACCTGACTTTGGCAGGTTCGGTATTACTGAACAAGCTTGGAAGGAAGATAGCCTCAGAAGTTGTAACATTTTATGATGATGGCACCGTAAGTGGAGCTTTCGGCTCTTTTAAATATGATGATGAGGGAATTCCGGCACAAAAAACTCTTTTGGTGAAGGATGGAGTGGTTGTTGGGTTAATGCACAGCCGGGAAACCGCCAAAAAGTTTAACACCCAACCCACAGGCAACGCCAGGGCTGAAGACTTCAGAGTAGAACCCATAATCCGCATGCGCAACACCTACATGGAGCCAAAAGATCATTCCTTCGAAGAACTATTAGAAGACATAAAATTCGGCTACTACCTAAAGAGCTTCCGGGGCGGACAGGCGAACCTTGACGGCACATTTCAGGTGGGCATACAGGAAGCATACGAAATTGTCAAAGGTGAACTAGGCGAAACCGTAAGAAACGTCTCAATAAGCGGAAACACCCTTGAAACCCTGCTAAAAGTGGATGCTGTGGGAAAGGACTTTGAACTTTGGCCGGGAAGATGCGGCAAAGGGCAAACAGCTTTTGTATGTGATGGTGGTCCGCATGTACGAGTAAAGGAGATGCTGGTAGGTGGCAGTGCTTAAAAAAGACGAAATACTAAGTTTAATTGAAAAGACAGTTAGCACAGCCCTAAAAAAGGGCGCAGACGAGGCTGAAGCCTTCGCCTATCAAGGTCTAACAACCAACGTGGTTATTCAGCGGGGTCAAATCGCAAAGAGTTCACGAATAATTGACGTAGGGTTAGGAGTTAGAGCCATAGTTAATAAAGCCGTTGGATTCTCCTATACCAATATCTTAGATAATAGCTCAGCCATTGAAGAGACCATTACCAGAGCAATAGCTTCTGCAAAAGCAAGCAAACCGGATAAAGATTGGCATGGACTTCCAGAAAAGAAAACCTACGCAACCACAAAAGAAGTTTACGACTCAAAGATAGCTAATCTAAGCTCAGAAGACTTAGTAAACA
>CBETPM010000045.1:0-6439 GCA_965538135.1 Candidatus Bathyarchaeota archaeon | reverse complement strand
TGTTCTCGGCGGATACATTCTACTTGTTACAAGCAACAACTTCCACAGTCTTTACTTTGCCGTTGGCATTGCTGGAGTAACAGCTTTTATTGCAGCCTTGGCTTTTCTGGGAAAAAAGAGAGAAGGGGCTACTGAAAATAAGGTGGATTCTCGCTCAGGAGGAGGCATTACATTTGGATGGAGAGAAATTGTCAAGGCTCCGGGCATGTTGATTACAGGTTTTGTAGAAGCCAGCCAATACTATGTTTACGGTTCAGTAGAGTTTTTCCTTGTTAAATATTCTGGAGAAATCTCTAGATTCCTTTCTGCAAGGTGTTATAATGGCAAGTGCATTGTTTACAGTCATGATTTTCAAGCCCCTTTTAGGAAGTATTTCCGATAAAATTGGAAGAAGAAAACCCATAATCTTTGGTTGTCTAATTAGCGCAGTTCCGCTGGGAGCCACTCCATTTTTTACACAGTTTCCACTCTTGTTACTCTTCGCCATAGTTTACGGTCTAGGATTTTCTATGGTAACATCTTCTACACCCGCATTAGCCAGCGAACTTGTTTCCATAAAACTTGTAGGAGGCGCCATGGGATTTTTAGGAACCATTATGGATGTGGGACAAACAATGGGACCTCTGGTTTGCGGTCTTATACTCGCAACAAACCTCGGGTATTTTGGGCTTTTCTTTTCTCTCGCCATCGTTCTACTGTTTACCAGCACAAGCTTTGCTTTTTCAAAAGTCGCCCGAAAATAGGATTTTGAGAAAGTTTTAAACATGCACCAAGAAGGTGCAAAATTGAAGCTGTTTCTTTAGAGAAGCCTATTTTGGGGTTTTTGTTTTTTCGCGATCTTGTTTAATACTGACATATTTCTTTAACCCGGTTTTTTGTTTATTTCAACATTGCTGTGGAAATTGCTTATATATAACAAAACCCTACATTTAGTGTCTACTTTAGTTATAAAACACTAAAATTGTGAAGCGTGTGATAGTGATTTCATGAAATGTCCATATTGCGGGTCTGAAAATATTAAAACCCTTGAAACCCGAGATTCGCCAGCCAATGCGGTTAGAAGACGTAAGGAATGCGTAGACTGTGGAAAACGCTTCACAACCTACGAGTATGTAGAAACCATAGAAATCATGGTTAAGAAAAAGGACGGCAGACTAGAACGGTTCGACTTAAACAAAATCATCAGAGGCCTCCAGAAAGCCTGCGAAAAAAGACCAGTAACAATTGAGCAAATCCGCCAACTAGCAGAACATGTCAGGCAAGACCTGGCTAAAATGGGGAAAGAACAAGTTTCTTCGCAGGAAATTGGAGACCTAGTTATGAAATATTTGAAAAATCTTGACCGTATAGCCTACATACGATTCGCTTCTGTTTACAGACGATTTGAAGAACCAGACGATTTTAAACGCATAATCTCAGAGGTGAAAAAATGAAGTATGTTAGAAAGCGTGATGGAAGATTAGAGCCCTTCAACCAAGAACGAATAACAAAAGCCATTTGGAAAGCTGCTAAAGCAGTAGGCGGAAAAGACCGAGAACTAGCCAAAAAACTAAGCGACCAAGTGGTTGCCGAACTCAAGAAAAGATTCGGCGAAGAAGGCGTACCCACAGTTGAAGAAATCCAAGACCTAGTGGAAAAAACCCTAATAGAAGAGGGACACGCAAGAACAGCCAAAGCCTACATCCTCTACAGAAAACAACACCAAGATATGCGAGAACTCGCCGCCCTATTAAGCTCCGCAGATCTAGTAGATCAATACCTCGAAATTGAAGACTGGCGAGTTAAAGAAAACTCCAACATGAGCTACTCACTGCAAGGCCTAAACAACTACCTCTCCTCTACAGTAATAGCCAAATATTGGATAACAAGGATTTACCCGCCAAACATTGCAGAGGCTCACTTCTCCGGAGACATGCATATCCACGACCTAGGCGTTTTAGGACCCTACTGCGTAGGCTGGGACATAAAAGAGCTACTGATCTCAGGCTTCGGCGGAGTCCCAGGAAAAATTGAAAGTAAACCAGCAAAACACTTCAGAACAGCCCTCGGACAAATAGTAAACTTCTTTTACACCCTTCAAGGAGAAGCAGCAGGAGCCCAAGCCTTCAGCAACTTCGACACCTATTTGGCACCATTCATACGTTACGATGGATTAAGCCAAAAAGAAGTAGAGCAAGCCCTACAAGAATTCTTCTTTAACATGAACGTACCCACACGGGTCGGTTTCCAAACGCCTTTCACAAATGTAACCCTAGACTTAACCATTCCAGAGTTCATGAAAGAAGAACCCGCCATAATAGGCGGGCGAATCATGGATTACACTTACGGCGACATGGAAAAGGAAATGGAAATCTTCAACAAAGCCTATGCAGAGATAATGAGCCAAGGCGATGCTAAAGGAAGAGTTTTCACTTTTCCAATACCCACCTACAACATAACAAAAGATTTCAACTGGGACTCGCCCACAGCTCAAAAAATCTTTGAAGTAACCGCCAAATACGGTGTGCCATACTTCTCCAACTTCATAAACACAGACATGAAACCCGAAGACGTCAGAAGCATGTGCTGCCGCCTCAGAATAGACAACCGCGAACTCCGCAAAAGAGGCGGCGGATTCTTCGGAGCCAACCCCCTAACAGGCTCCATAGGCGTTGTCACGCTTAACCTGCCCAGAATTGGCTATTTGTCGAAGGACGAAGACGAATTTTTCGAACGCTTAGAAACACTCATGGAAATAGCCAAAGACAGCCTAGAAATAAAACGAAAAGCCCTAGAAAACCTCACAGAAAATGGGCTTTACCCCTACTCTAGGCGATACCTTCGTGGAGTAAAAGAAAACTTTGGAAAATACTGGAAAAACCACTTCTCCACTATAGGATTGGTGGGAATGAACGAGGCAATACTGAACCTCTTCGGATACAACATAGCAACACAAGACGGTTTAGAATTCGCAGTAAAAGTGCTAACTTTCATGCGAGAAAAACTCGCAGACTTCCAACAAGAAACAGAAAACATCTACAATCTGGAGGCTACACCAGCCGAAGGCACAAGCTATAGACTTGCACGCATAGACAAAAGGAAATATCCAGACATAATTGTAGCTAACGAGAAATACTTAGCTAAAGGTGCTGAGCCCTTCTACACCAATTCTTCCCAACTGCCAGTAGACCATGAATGCGACCTCTTCGAAGCTTTAGAACATCAGGAAAAGCTTCAAACCCTCTACACAGGCGGAACAGTCCTCCACATTTACTTGGGAGAAAAACTTTACTCGTGGAAAGCAGCCGCAGAACTTGTTAGAAAGGTAACATGGAACTCTCGCTTACCCTACATAACTTTGACACCCACCTTCAGCATATGCGCAACCCACGGCTACATAACAGGCGAACACAAACAATGCCCAATATGCGGAGCCAAATGCGAAATTTACTCACGGGTCGTCGGCTATTTAAGACCAGTAGACCAGTGGAACGATGGAAAACAGGCAGAATTCTCCATCCGCAAAACCTTCGACAAATCCATAATAATGCCAGCCGCCGCCACTATCCAAGCCTAAGAGCGTCTAAGACCATGAAATTCAGCGGAATCCAAAAAACAAGCTTAATAGACTTCCCAGACAAAATTGCAACTGTGCTTTTCACGCCAGGCTGCAATCTACGCTGCCCCTTCTGCCACAACTGGCGCATAATAATAGAACCTAAACCACCATTTCTCAGAGAAGACACGGTTCTCAAAATCCTAGAAAGTAGGAAAAAATATGTGGATGCTGTTGTTATCACTGGCGGAGAACCTACAATGCACAAAGAAATCCCAAAATTCCTGAAAAAGCTTAAGGACAGAGGTTTTGCATTGAAGCTTGACACCAACGGGTTTTATCCGCAGATATTGGAAGCATCCCTACCCTACATAGACTATGTAGCCCTAGACCTGAAAACTTCTCTAGAGAAATATCCGCTTTTGGGAGCAAAAAACACTAAAAACCTGCTGAAAACTATAGAAATTCTAAAAACTGGCAGAGTAAACTACGAGTTTAGAACAACGGTGGTGCCAAGCTTCGTTGAAGCTGAAGACATAACGCAAATAGGTGAACTAGCTAAGGGCGCCAAAACCTTTGCTTTCCAACAGTTCGTTCCAGAAAATGCGATGGACAAAGCCTTCAGAAAACTTAAGCCTTATCCGCCGGAAAAAATATCAGCGTTTGCAGAAACCATGAAAAAATATGTAGAAGATGTTGTTCTTCGTATCTAGCCAGAAGTGTTAGAAGCGTAAAGTTTAAGGGTTAATGCTTTTCTTTAGGATTCGAATACTCCCATTTAGAGGTTTACCATGTTGAGTGAAGAGGAAAGCGTAGAAGAACGTAAGGTGAAAATTCTACTTAAATTAAGGAAGTATAAGCTTGTTAAAAAGGATAAAGACAAAGAGGTTACCACATACATTGTGAAAACACCAAAAGAAAAAAAGAAAATATTGATATGGTGTATTCCAGAGAATAAAACCGTGGGAATAGCCTACCTTAACCGCATAAGCAAAGCCCTGAAAGAAGCAGAAATAGAGAGAGGAATCCTAATCACAGGCGGAAGATACACCCATGCCGTAAGACAAGCCTGCAAGAAAAAGAAAATAGAACTTCTTCCAAAAAACTTCCCAGTCTTCGACATTTTTGAACACCAACTCGTCCCAAAACATGAAATCCTAACAGAAGAAGAAAAGACGAAAGTGCTTGAACAGTACAGAGTACAACCCTATCAGCTGCCACAGATTAAGGCTTCAGACCCCGCAGTTAAAGCCATAGGCGCCAAACCAGGAGATGTTCTACGCATAATTAGGAAAAGCCCAACAGCAGGCGAGCATATAGCCTACCGCTACGTAGTCGAATAATCCAGAAAAAGAAAGAGAAAAGGCTAACCCGTTTCTGTTTTCGCAGTTTTCCTTTGTTTCAGTAACATATAAGCTGATAACACTGCACTAGCAGCAGCGACGAGGGTGAACACTACAATCAGATACTGCGGTATCACCCATGCCTCTTGTGTGCCTATTAGACTCGATATGTCTGTTTGGATTTGGCCAACTCCTGGCACCACAATTGTTGCCACCCCGTCTTTAATCTCTACTACTTGCTTATTCATCAGTGTTAAAGCGTTACTTACCAGGAAACATGTAAACGATGTTCCGTTTGCGTGGACGTTGTCCGTAGTATAACTAGCTGCAACCACCAGAGTGTATGTTCCTGTTTCATTTCCTAAAATCGTGTAAACCATTTTATACAATCCGGTTGCGACCTGCTGGAATGCCAATTCTTCAGTTGTTCCGTCCGGTTTATAGAGCACGACACTAACAATGGTAGAATTTACTGCTTGTCCTTTAAAGACTGTTTGAACGTAAAATTCGGCTGTTTCTCCCAGAAAGTGCATGGTTCCAACGTCCATTTGAACCTCCAAAGGAGTAATGTCAATAATAGAAAATATCGCAGCTGCATAGTTATTCTCGCTGTCAAACGCTTTTATTGTATGTTCTTCAGCACTGGAAATGGGTATTGTGAAATTAAAGGTGAAATTTCCAAGACTGTCAACCAGCGCATAACCCATTAGCATATCATTGAATGTTATTCTCGCTTGAATTTCAGGTGTGAAGCCAATACCTTCAACTGTTACCTTTGTTCCCACAGCTCCACTTGACGGATTTACAGTTATTATAAAAACTCTGAAAGGTGTTGAAGCTGTTCTTCCAGTTGCCGTGTCCACCGCCATTATCTGTGAACACCTATGCTAGCGTTTGATGGAACCGTTAGCATATACTCGAAGTCGCCTACACTGTTGGCTGTCGCATTTCCTATAAACAAGTCGTCCCAGTAAATTGAGACATTGCCGTTAGCTGTAGCTTTAGTTCCGTTAATAGCCACTTTTGTTCCAGGAGAGCCACCGGACGGTTTTACTGAGATTGTGATGTATGCTGCTTGAGCTACAGCGTTTCCCAGAATCTGTTCGGTATCTGCGTTAGAGGATTCAAAATCGAATCCTAGGAGTGCTATGTGGCCTTTCCCTACCTCTTTGTGGATCACCACAGGGTAGATTCCGTCGTTGATAACAACGTTTGTTTCTTGCGTTATGAAACTTACTGTGTAATAGGGAGCGATAAAAAGGGATGACACTCCTTCAGCCAATGGATCATCTGGATCAACCAAATAAAGCGTATAATAGCTTCTGTAGTTGGTGCCAGAAATTTGCATGAGCCCGGCGCCAGTAAGGATGCCGTAAGTTCCACCATAACCCCAGAAACCATCGCATAAGATTATGATTCCTCCGTTTTCCAAGAATTCGTTTAGAGTTTCAGACCATGCAGAACCAATTGTCTGCATAACATATAGGCTTGCATATTCTTGGTCTGGAATTAGGAGGATGTCTTTTCCAGGAAGCATCAAGTCTAGTTGGGTGTAGTCCCG
>CBETPM010000044.1:0-6446 GCA_965538135.1 Candidatus Bathyarchaeota archaeon | reverse complement strand
TACGTAGGGCGGTTCTTCACGAAAAACAACATAACCGCACTGTTTACAATACCATAATTTTAATTTAAATTCAGCTTCCTTAATAGAGAATGTTTGCACTTTACTGTTTTAAGGTGTGAATTAAAGAAAGGGTAAAGATTACATCTTTACTTTAAAGTCTTTTCAAGTCTCTTGTTTACCTCGTCCCAGTTGACAATGCTCCAGAAGGCTTCAATAAATTTTCCGCGTTCATTTTTATAGTCGATATAGTAAGCATGTTCGAAGACGTCTAGAACCATCAATATGCGAAACATGGGATAAACGTTAGTATTGTGCTTTTCAATCTGCATTATAATAGGACGGCCAGTCTGCCTACAAAAACTTAAAGCCGCCCATCCTGAACCCTCAACGCTGGAAGCCGCCTGCGTAAATTCTTTATTGAACCTTTCAAAACTTCCAAATTCCCTCTCTAAAACATCTGCTAGTGTGCCGCCTGGCTTTCCACCGCCCTTTCCTGGCGGTGCCAAGTTTTTCCAGAAAAGCGAGTGGAGAAGGTGTCCTCCAATATTCCATGATAAGGCCTTCAAGGTGGATTTCATGTCTAATTCTGCGCCTTGCTTTCTTGCTTCATCAAGCTTTTGCAATATGGCGTTGGCGCCGTTTACGTAGCCCTTGTGGTGTATGCTATGGTGGATTCTTAATTGCTCTTCTGATATGTAAGGAGCTAAATCGCCATAGTTGTAAGCCAACTGTGGCAGAGCGTAAAATTTTTTCTCTTCCAAAACCTTCACCTCGAAAACATTTTACTATCTATTTTGTGTCGCGCCTTTATAATCTTGTTGTTAAAAAATGTGGGAAATAATATTTGAGGGTTATTTTTTGCTTTTTAGCTCCTCTATTTCTTCTTTACCTTTCTTCAGCTCTTCACTTTGTTCCTTGTCCATTTCCAGCAGTAAAGCTTGAAACTCTCCAACATGGGTTTTCTCTTCTTTGGCGATGTCAAGTAAAACCTTTTTCAACAACTTATTGTTTGTAGCGGCAGCGAACTGTTCGTAAAGATTTATGGCGTCTAACTCTGCTATTATTGACGCACGAAGGATTTCCATGTCCAATGCTTCTTTTCCAACTTTCTCCAAAATTATGGGCAGTTGAGACATCATTTCAAACACCTTCAAATGGAGAGTCTTAAATAGCGTTCAAACTATAAAATCTTATCTTAAAAGGCGGATGGTTATTTGGAAAAGTGGGAATGCACAGTTTGCGGCTACATATACGACCCAGAACTTGGAGACCCCGAACACGGTGTAGAGCCGGGAACACCCTTCGAAGAACTGCCAGACAATTGGGTTTGTCCCGTTTGCGGCGCCTCTAAAGACCAGTTTGTAAAAAAAGAATAAGGACGAAGAACCTACAAAACACGTTTATATCTCATTCAGCCAATTTTGAAATGGTAGATTATGCCAATAACAAAAATAAGAAAGAGAGATGGAAGAATAGTAGATTTTGACGCTGGCAGAATACGGGACGCTATCCATAAGGCTTTCATTGCAGTGGAACTTGGCAACGGAGAAAAAGCCCAAAAAGCAACAGAAGAGGTTGTTAGGCTTTTAGAGGAAAAATTTAAGGAAAAAATTCCTTCAGTAGAAGATGCGCAGGACTTGGTTATCCAAGTTTTGGAAAGAAGAGGATATGGAAAAGTTGCTAATGAATACCAAGCCTATAGGGAGAAGAAGAGAGAAATAAGGAAATTACGGGAAAAACTTGGAATTCCAGAGCCAAAGTTAACGGTTAACGCCCTAGAAGTTTTGAACAGAAGATACTTGCTGAAAGATGAAACTGAGAAGGTAATAGAAACTCCCTCGCGAATGTTCATGAGAGTCGCTAAAGCCATATCAAAAGCAGACGCAAAATACGGCGAAAAACCCATAGAAAGCGAGAAAACCTTCTACAGCATGATGGCAAAACTCGAATTCCTTCCTAACTCGCCAACACTTTTTAACGCGGGAACGCAACTCGGACAACTTTCTGCATGCTTCGTTTTGCCAGTTGAAGATTCCCTTGATAGCATTTTCACTGCAGTAAAAAATATGGCTTTAATAGAGAAAAGCGGCGGCGGAGTAGGCTTCGACTTTTCAAAGTTAAGACCTAAAGGCGACATAGTAAAATCTACAAAAGGTGTAGCCTCCGGACCACTAAGCTTCATGCGAGTTTTTGACACTGCAACCGAAATTATAAAGGCTGGCGGTAAACGCCGAGGCGCCATGATGGGGATTTTAAGGGTAGATCACCCAGACATTTTTGAGTTCATAACCTCTAAACAAAAACCAGGTTTCCTCTCCAACTTTAACATCTCCGTGGCTGTTACAGACGAGTTCATGAAAACATTAAAAGAAAAGGGCGAGTATTGGCTAGTTAACCCAAGAAACAATGAGAAAATTAGACGAGTAAACACTGAAGAAATATGGAGCCTAATAGCAAAATCAGCCTGGCAAAGCGGAGACCCAGGGGTAATTTTCATAGATGAGATTAACAGACATAATCCAACCCCAGAAGTTGGCAAAATAGAAGCAACCAACCCCTGCGGTGAACAGCCCCTCTTGCCTTATGAGTCTTGCAATTTGGGCTCCATTAACCTTTCAAGAATGGTTATAGATGGAGATGTAAACTGGGATAAATTGCGAGAAACCGTTAGGAATGCTGTTCATTTCCTTGACAATGTCATTGACGTGAACAGGTATCCGTTAAAAGAGATAGAAGAGATAACGAAAGCCAACAGGAAAATAGGTTTAGGGGTTATGGGCTTTGCAGACATGCTCATAAAGCTTAAAATTCCCTATAATTCAGAAAAAGCTTTGGAACTTGCTGAAAAACTGATGAAGTTTATAGATGAAGAGGCACATAAAAAGTCTGAGGAAATCGCCGAGAAAAGAGGTTCGTTTCCAAACTTTGAAAAGAGCGTATGGAAAGACAGGTATAGTGCTATGCGAAATGCAACGGTAACAACAATCGCGCCTACAGGAAGCATAAGCATAATCGCCGGATCCTCTTCAGGAATTGAGCCAATTTTTGCAATTTCCTTTATAAGAAATGTGCTGGGCGGAACAAGACTCTTTGAAACAAACCCGCTATTCGAGAGAATAGCAAAGGAAAGAGGCTTTTACAGTGCAAAGCTTCTGGAAGAAATAGCCAAGACGGGTTCTGTGCAAAAAATCGATAGTGTGCCAGAAGATATTAAGAAAATTTTTGTCACCGCCCTTGATATTACGCCTGAATGGCACGTGAGAATGCAAGCTGCTTTCCAGAAATATACTGACAATGCTGTTTCGAAGACTGTTAACATGCCGAAAGAGGCAACGGTGGAAGACGTTAGAAAAGTTTTCGAGCTTGCATGGAAACTGAAATGTAAGGGTGTTACCGTATTTCGATATGGAAGTAAGCCTGAACAAGTCCTATACATTGGAGAGGTTAAAACAAAAGAGAGAAAGTTTGTCTCTGCAGAATCAGAATATGCGGGTGGTTGTCCAACAAAAACCTGTCCATTTCCAGGCTAGCAGTAAAAAAGTAAGGGTGAAAAGAAGCTGAAGCTAGGCATTTCATCTATTGCTTTAGCTTATGGAGGCAGCTTCTTTTTACATAGGAACCAGTCTATGCACTCATAGCCTTCTTGTAAACGTTGTTCTGCCTTTTCTTGGGTGTTAGGTGGAGGGACAATCACCGCGTCGCCTGGTCTCCAGTTGGCTGGCGTAGCCGCCTTATATTTGTCTGCGGTTTGCAATGCGTCTATAACTCTCAAAATTTCGTCCATATTTCTTCCAACATTAAGCGGATAGTATATCATTGCTCTAAGCTTCATTTCAGGATCTATGAAGAAAACTGTTCGCACCGCAGAAGTGCTGCTCATTCCGGGATGTATCATGCCGAAAAGGTTGGCTACTTTCATGTCTAAGTCAGCTATAACTGGAAACGGAATTTCCACGCCAAGCTTCTCTTTTATTCTCCTCACCCATGCAATATGCGAGTAGATACTATCTATGCTTAATCCTATGAGTTTGACGTTTCTTTTCACAAGCTCGTCGTGAATTTTTGCAAAGGCAACGAACTCTGTTGTGCAAACTGGTGTAAAGTCTGCCGGATGTGAAAAAAGTATAATCCATTTTCCTTTGAAATCTGAAAGCTTCATCTTGCCATGAGTTGTATCGGCTTCAAAGTCTGGAACAGGCTCGCCCAATCTTAAAAGTCCCTTCTTTTCCTCTTCGATTTTTTCTTCCGTGCTCTCACCTCCTTAAAGTTTTTAACCCGTGGTTTTTAGGTTTAACCCCATTTTCCCTTTCCAATGTGAGATTGGATTTCTGTTCTGCTTCGTTGTGCGACGAGGTTAGCCATTTCTTTTGCTTGCGTGAATATTTCGCTGCATCTGGGATCCAAATTGTCTTTTACACCTTTGTCAGCTATTTCGGAAACCTCTGTTAATAATGTTATTAGCTTCACGTGTAGGGAATTAGAAAATCTGGAGCGTTCAATCAATTGTGTTTTTTCATCAGATAGTTTTTCGAATTTCTCTTTCGGCGCTCCACAATTGGGGCACTTCTCTGGTGGAGCTTCTCCGTCAAAAATGAAACCGCAAACTGTACACTTCCACTTTTTCATTTTTCATACCACATGCCTAGAATTTTCTGAATTTTTCCTTAGAAGCGCCGCACACTGGACAGCGAGCTGGTGGTTCTCCTTCTACGGTGTAACCGCACATGTCGCAAATGTAAATATCCCCGATTTTCATGTCGTTGCCGGTTTCTACGGCTTGCTTTGCCTTCTGATAGATTCCAGCGTGAACCTTTTCTGCTTGCAGTGCCCAGTTGGTTGTTCTTTCAGCACCTTTTTCTTCTTGAAGTTTTGCAACAATGTTAAAGGAAGGATACATTTCATCTACTTCGTAGGTTTCTCCATCTATGGCTACTTGAAGATTGTCAGCTGTTGCGCGAATCATTCCTAGCACATTGTAATGGTTTGCAGCGTGAACTTGCTCTGCATAGGCTATGGCTCTGAAAAGCCTAGCAATGTTTGGAAAGCCTTCTTCTTCAGCCTTTTTTGCAAAAATTAAATAGCGCATGTGCGCTTGGCTTTCACCTGCAAAGGCGCTTTTCAAATTTTCTTCGGTCATTTTCCTCATAATAATCACCACATATCATATTTTTGTCTAAATTTTACGATAAACTTATAAAATTGTCCGAACTTAAAAAGATTATGTACGAAAATCGGATAAAAAATTGATGAAAACGCATGAGAATCGGATTAATAGAGGAAAACTAGAATGATTGACAAGCTGGACATGAAGATAATTAAACTTCTAGAGGAGGACGCCAGTCTTCCTTACACCGAGATAGCTCGAAGACTAAAACTCAACGAGTCTACCGTTAGAAAAAGAGTGGCAGCCCTGAAACAGAAGGGAATAATAAGAAAGTTTACAGTGGTGATTGAACCTTCAAAGATAGGTTTTAACACTGCAGCTATAATAGGCGTGGACGTAGAACCCCAGAAACTTTTGGAAGTTGCACAAAAACTTTGTGAAATACCGGAAACACGATATGTGGCAACTTCTACTGGTGACCATATGATAATGACTGAGATGTGGACCAAGGACGGGAAGGAGTTATCAAAGATTATCTCCGAAAAGATAGGAACAATCGAAGGCGTAAAGAAGATTTGCCCCGCCATAATACTTGAAAAATTAAAAGTATAGAGTTTAATAGGGAGGTGAAGGTTTGTATGAGTCTCATTCCTGAAGAGCATAAGGGGCATATAAGAAGCGAGCTTGAAGAGAAACTGGAAAAACCAGTGAAAATTGTCATGTTCACTCAAGAAATAGAATGTCAACATTGTGCCCAGACTAGGCGGTTGTTAACCGAGCTTTCAGCTTTAAGCGACAAGATTAGCCTAGAAGTTTATGATTTTGTTGCTGATTCTGCGAAAGCCAAAGAATATGGTGTTGACAAGGTTCCAGCTGTAATAATCCTAGGTGAAAAAGATTATGGTGTAAGGTTTTACGGCATACCCTACGGATATGAGTTTCAATCCCTTCTAGAAGGAGTAATAAGCGCTTCAACGGCGAAAACAGATCTTTCAGAAGAAACTAAAAAGAAACTGAAAGAAATTAAGAAACCAACTCACATACAGGTTTTTGTAACTTTAACTTGTCCCTACTGTCCCGTAGCGGCTAGTCTTGCCTACAAGTTTGCCATTGAAAGTGACATTATTAAAGCCGATGTTGTAGAAGTAAGCGAATTCCCCCACTTAGGAGTGAAATATGCCATCATGGGCGTGCCTAAAACAGTAATAAACGAGAAAACAGAATTTGTTGGGGCTCTCCCAGAAGACCTATTCCTAGAGCACATAATCCTTGCCACAGCTTAATTATACGTGGTAATCATGGAAAAAACCAACAAAAAAGAAGCCCCAACATTAGTCTTCAT
>CBETPM010000043.1:0-6517 GCA_965538135.1 Candidatus Bathyarchaeota archaeon | reverse complement strand
GGCTTTTCTTCACCCGTAGCGGAGAGAACTGCGGCTAAATGGTAGACAGTGTCAACATCATATTCTTCTACAACTTTTTCTATAGCTTCCTTGTCGGTCACATCTACATACACAAAGGGCCCAGACTCTAACAGCTTTTCGCTTGGCTTTCTTTTATGACCAGCAGCCACAACATTATCGTTGCCATGCTTTTTTCTAAGTTTCAAGGTTAATTCAGAGCCTATTTGTCCGGTGGCACCTGTCACAAGAATCTTTTTCATTTCTTCTTTGGGCATTTTACAACCCTTTTTTAGCTGGAAACCAAACTTTTGAGGTTTCAACGTAATAAGCGTTTTCTGGATAATTTTATTTTGCACCGTTAAATTGGACGTTTAAACGCTTGAGCAGTACTTCCAACGGATTTTCATGCAAACCGACTTTTACTTGAATCTCTACTTTCTCCTTGTTAACCACTATTAGGGCTGCTGACCTTTCACCTCTCTTGTCTCCGCCGCTTTCTTTTCCAGCGTTCAAAGCAGATACAAGCCTTAAGGCTAATGCTTTTTCGGGCGTTCTCTCAAGTTCGTCTGCCATAGCTTTAACCACTTTGGAGCTGAAAAGTAAATTTCCAATGACTATATAATTTTCACCTATAACTTCTGCAGATTCTCTTGGAACGTCTGCTCCCGTGAAAACAGCCTTTCTCTTTTCGAAATCCATGATGGCTACTTGTCTCAAATTCTTTTCCGCATCTTTCATCAAGAGTGCCTCCAAAGTTTCTTCCGGAGAATACCCTTTAGACATAAGTTCCAATCCTTCAGTTCCATAAGCCACGTTCGTGTAGGCTTGTGTTGCTATAACGCCGACGCCGGGTTTTGCGTGGGGCACTCTATCGCCTACATATGCGGAGCCAGAGGCCACGGCTACACCAGCTTGTTTCAAATCATGCGATATGGCTAGTATGGAAAAAGTTCCGCAAACTTTGGATAGATTTGCTTTTTCGGTTAGCAAGCCTTCAATCATCTACATTGTATTTGTCAAAAGAAACTGAAATAGTTTATAGCATCCGCCATCAAATCTTTCAATAGAGTGAAAGGTATGAAAGTAGGCTTCATTGTTAATCCTATTGCTGGCATGGGAGGAAGAGTAGGGTTAAAAGGAACAGACGGCGTTTTAAAAGAGGCTATTGCCCGAGGAGCCAAACCAGTAGCTCCTAACAGAGCTGTAGAATTTTTGAGAAGACTGAAGGAAAACATGGAAGAATTAAACATTGAACTCGTAACTTGCCCTGAAATCATGGGTGAAAAAGAAGCTGAAAAAGTGGGTTTAAAAGCGAAAATCTTGCCAATGAGATTAAGCGAAGAAACAAGCGCCGAAGACACTAAAAAAGCTGTTGAACTTTTGGCTGAAGAAAAAGTGGATTTGATAATTTTTGTTGGTGGCGATGGAACAGCTAAAGACATATTTGACGCAATGCAAAAGTGTGGTCAACTTCCAGTTTTAGGAGTACCTTCCGGCGTGAAAATGTATAGTGGAATTTTCGCGATTAGCCCGGCAGACGCTGCGGATGTCGTCGCTGCCTTTGCAAAGGGAAAAGCGGAAACTGCAGAGTTTGAAATTATGGATGCAGATGAAAAGGCTATCAGAAGCGACGCTTTCGCGGTAAAACTTCACGGTTTTTTGAATGGCCCCTTTGTTGCAGCACACATTCAAGGAAGCAAACAGGTAAGCCCAGAAACTGTTGACGAAAAGGAAAACCAGAGTGCAATAGCTAAATTCATAATTGAAGAAATGCAGCCCAACGGCACCTACATCCTCGGACCTGGAACAACTGTAAAAACCGTAGCCGATCTTCTCGGTGTTGAAAAAACTGTGTTGGGCGTTGACATCTACAAACGTGGAAAAGTCATATTAGATGTGGATGAGAGAAAAATTTTAGAAGAGATTGAGGATTGGCAGAAAACTTGGATTATTCTTTCGCCTATAGGACGGCAAGGTATATTGTTGGGAAGAGGTAATCAGCAGATAAGCCCAGAAATCATCAAAAAGGTTGGAAAAAAGCGAATAATTGTTGTTGCAACTAAGAGTAAATTGCAAAGCATAGAAGGAAACGTTTTGAGAGTTGACACCGGAGACGTAGAAGTGGATAACATGTTAAGGGGCTACATCAAAGTGGTTACCGACTATAGGGAATGGCGGCTAATGCCAGTTCAATGATACTAGGCGCCTACTTTCTTTACTTTTCCAAGAAAATTCATTAAAATATGTATTAAATCCACTCCTTTTATACGGTTCAACCCACCTCTAGCGCCAGGTTCTTTCGCCATACTCTTCAACATCATCTCTGCGAACATAAGGTCCTGTTACGGCTAGAGGCACTGGGTCGCCTTCGTGATTTCCAGTAATAACAGAGGTTGTGTGGTCAGCGGTTACCGCCAAATAGGTCGTGTCTAAATCTACGTTTTTTAATATATAGCTGAGCATTTTATCAATTTTTTCTATGATATGAATTTTAAGTTGAGGGTTTTTATCGTGGCTGGCAACGTCTGGCGCCTTCATATGTAACAAGACAAAATCATATTCTTTTAGCATTTTAACTGCAGTTTGAGCCTTGCCCATATAATTGGTGTCCGGCATGCCGTTCGCCCGTTCTACATTTATCAAAGTCATACCAGCAGTTTTGCATACACCTCTAATCAATGACGCAGCACCTATACAAGATGCTTTTAATCTTGTAGAGATAAAATACTTGTGCACCGCAGAAATTTAACAATTCGAAACATTTAATAGTTTCTTTAATGATTTCAGTCAAAGTGGTTGCCATGGGCGATTTAGTTCCACATTGCTAAATTCTCGGAAAACTTAGCCTGTATCAGAATTTGTTCTCCACTAGAATTATATTCTGCCCACAAAAGAAAAAGGAGAGATAAAAATGTCTGACATAGGTGTAACTGTTAAGAAATCCGAAAACTTCTCCGAATGGTACACGCAGGTAATCTTGAAGTCTGAACTTGCAGATTATGCACCAGTAAAAGGGTGCATGATACTCCGTGAACTTTCGTATGCTATATGGGAAAAAATCCAAGAAATTTTTGATGCGAAAATAAAAGCAACAGGACACAAAAACGTCTATTTCCCCCTCTTCATTCCCGAAAGTTTTCTTAAAAAAGAGGCAGAACACTTCGAAGGCTTCGTCCCAGAAGTTGCATGGGTAACAATGGGCGGAGACACGCCGCTGGAAGAGAAACTTGCCTTAAGACCTACATCCGAAACCATAATGTATGCAACTTTCGCCAAGTGGGTTAGAAGTTGGAGAGATTTACCGATAAAAATTAACCAGTGGTGCAACATAATAAGATGGGATACGAAAGGAACTAAACTTTTCCTAAGAACTAGAGAATTCCTCTGGCAAGAAGGACACACTGTCCACGCAACAAAAGAAGCAGCAGACCAAGAAGTGATGCAAATCTTAAATGAATACGAAGACCTTATGGAAAACTACCTAGCAATTCCCGTGCTGAAAGGAAAGAAATCAGAAAGCGAAAAATTCCCAGGAGCCCTCTACACAACAGCTTTGGAAGCGGTAATGCCAGACGGAAAAGCCTTACAAATGGCAACATCGCATCACCTCGGACAAAACTTTTCCAAAGTCTTCAAAATCAAATTTTTAGACAAAGAAGAGAAAGAACAGTATTCTTGGCAAACTTCGTGGGGATTTTCAACAAGGCTTATAGGCGCTCTAGTCATGGTCCACGGCGATGACAAAGGATTAGTTCTACCTCCAAAAATTGCTCCAATCCAAACAGTGATAGTGCCAATACCCTACAAAAATGTGGATACAAAAAAATTGCTGACAAAAGCGAAAGAAATCTGTGAGAAACTGCAAAAAAATAGAATACGAGTTGTTTTAGACGACAGAGCGGAGTACACTCCAGGATGGAAGTTCAACGACTGGGAACTGAAAGGCGTACCTATACGAATAGAAATCGGACCAAAAGACTTGAAGCATGGTCAGGTAACGCTGGCTAGAAGAGACACTTTTGAAAAGATAGCTGTGAAGGAAGAAAATGTTGTAGAAGCTGTAACAAAGCTTTTGGATGATATCCAACGAAATCTTTTTGAAAAAGCCAAAAAATTCCTAGAAGAAAACATAACCACGGTAACAGCTTACAGAGACTTTAAGAAAGTTTTGAAGGAAAAAGGCGGTTTCATAAGGGCATGCTGGTGTAGTAGTTCAGATTGCGAAAAAAATATAAAAGAAGAAACAGGCGCGACAATACGAATAGTTCCTCTTGAAAAAGAGAAGGTATTCGCCAATTGCATATACTGTGGAGAAAAAGCAAGTGAAGTCGTTTACTTTGCTAGGTCCTATTAAAAGCTAAACGCCTAAACCTTATTCGTAAATTTTCACCCTTTTCTTAAGCTGCTTTGCAACATCTTCCAATCCTAATTTTTTCAGCGTCGTCTTTGTTGGTACTCCTCGCTCATCCCAACCCCTTTTGCGGTAATACCTATTCAAAAGAACATCGTATTTGGCTCTATCAAGCCTTGCACCCTTCAATGGACCCTTAGTTAAGGGTTCTTCAAACCATCTCGCCGGTGGCACATCCATTTCTTTACTCCAGTTCTTCCCATATTCGCGAACCCAAAAAGCACGAATTAGCGCGTAAATTCTGTCCGCGATTATATTTAGCTCATCCCACGTTATTTCAAAACCAGTGGCAGCATACAAAAATCTTGAATACCATTCAAGCTCGAAGCCCAGCTCAATCCATGGGAGTCTACAAACAGTCAAAGATTCAACTTTTTCTCCACTGTATTTCTCGCGTCCGAAATTAACTTCCCAAGAAATAACCCATGCGTCCTTGTGGTGAGCCCCAATAGAACTTGTTGCAAAGGCTAAAGCCATAGCAGGTGCCGCATGGCAATCATACGCAGAAATTTCCAAACCCTTCGCATGCATAGCCCAACGGTTTGCATCTCCACCAATTTTTTCTGCAACATAACGCACACCTTCAGCTAAAAAATCTCCAAAACCACGTCTGAAAGCAATGTCTTCAATTAAAGCCTTAGTTGCTTTAAACTTGCCCCACTCAATTTTCTCCCTAATAAGCCCTTTTTCTGAGGCTTCCATGGCAAAACCGATAACGTTGCCTAAAGAAATAGTGTCCAAACCAAACTCATCAGCAGCCCTATTTAAAGCCGCAACCTGTTTCAAGTTTCCTATTCCAATGTTTGAACCAAGCATTGCAACATTCTCGTAGTCAAGCTCAGATTCCTTGCGGTCAGAACCTTTAACAACATTGCCGCATGTCATGTTACAGTGGGGGCACCCACGATTGGCAACTTTCAACCTTTCCATAGTAAAGCCGCCTATGGCTTCTGCCTTATCAAAGACGCCTTCTTGATAATTGAAGGTTGGAAGAACACTGTTTTCTTGACTCCATTCAATAGTCATCATCGTTCCCTGTCTCTTCCAGAAAGCATAGTTAGGTTTGGTTAAAATTTCTCGGTAAGCATCAGCTCCTAACTCTTTCATTCTTTTAGGGTCTGCTGCAGGTAACTCGCCTGACCCCATAAAAACGACGGCCTTAACATTTTTAGAACCCATAACCGCGCCCATGCCAGGTCTACCCCCGGCACGCCCCTCTTGACAAACAATATTCGAAAATTTAACAAGATTTTCTCCACCTTGCCCTATACAGAGAATACCAGCTGAAGAGCCATAAACACTACGCAACTTTTTTTCAGTTTCAAAAGAGTTTAAACCCCACAAATCCTTGGCATCCAAAAACTCAACAATCTCATCTTGAACCAACAAAACTATTGGCTTATCCGCCCTTTTTTCTAAAATTACAGCGTCATAGCCAGCCTTCCGCATCTGAACAGCAGCATAGCTTCCAATATTTCCATCCCCATAACCACCAGTTAAGGGGCTTTTTGCCGCCACCACAAGTTTACCACTGCTAGGCAGAGCAAAACCAGTCAACGGACCAGCAGCAAAAACAAGTTTATTATCCGGAGACAATGGGTCTATCCCAGGTTTAAGCTCATCCCAAAGAATTTTAGCTGCAAAACCTCTGCCGCCTAGAAATTTTCTGGCAGTAATCGCACTATATTCTGTTGCAACTGCCTTGCCTTTTTCCAAGTTTACTCGCAAAAATTTACCGTTCCAGCCATACATTTTAGAGTTACCCTCCCATGTGGTCGCATAATTTACTGTTTCAGCATAAATAAAATTAGTGATGGTTTATAGCGCTAAATTATGAGTTTTTCCTGTTCTACACGCCTATTTTTTAAACTTAAATCGCTAACTTCAATCCTTCTATCGCCATAAAGAAAGGCATATTTTTCGCCGTTGTAGAGAGCTGCAGCAATCCTTCCTATAGCGTCCGCCTTCATTATACCACTACCACTCGCGCCCCCAACGACCAGCAAATCTTTTTCTTCAAAAATTACAGGTTGTCCATCCAACGTATTAATGCCGTATAAACCGGCAAAAGCAGAAGTAGGTCGACAGTCCCTAAACTGAGGAAAA
>CBETPM010000042.1:0-6532 GCA_965538135.1 Candidatus Bathyarchaeota archaeon | reverse complement strand
AAAAAGAGGGAAGTTTGCGGGAGAAATCTCCAAAAACAGGTGGTAAAGTTAATTAGTTTAAAATAGCGTAAGTTAACCTTCAAAAGGCTACATGTAAAGAGCGAGAGCGTTTCTCACCATTAAGTTTGGTGTTAGTAAATGGAGCAGAAATCAAAAATGCAGGTAACCTTGCTTACGGGTAGAACAATAGAGCAGGGCGTTGGAAAAGAAAGGGGTAAAGTCTCCAAGGAGTATGTGGAAAGTGTTTCAGTGTGTTACATGGACCCTGAAGACATGAAAAAGCTCGGCGTTAAAGATAAGACAAACGTTCTAGTTTCCACAGAGCATGGCTCCGTAGTTATTAAAGCCTTAAAGTCTTTAAGGGCTCCGCACCCAGGAGTGGTTTTTATTCCTTATGGCCCTTGGGCGAACGTTGTGGTCAACCCTGAAACCCACAGCATCGGAATGCCCTCTCTAAAGGGAATCCCCGCTGAAGTTGCACCTGCTCCAAACCAGCCTGTTCTAGGCTTGGAAGAGCTTTTAAAGAAACAGTTCAGGAAGGATTAACATGCCAGTTGTCAAGGCGGTAACATGTCCAGTCTGCGGAAGCCTCTGCGATGATATAGAACTAACCGTGGAAAACAATAGGATAGTTAAGGTTAAAAAAGGCTGCGCCATGTGCGAATCCAAATTTTTAGGCTACAATGGCGAACATAGAGTTTCAAAGCCACTTATAAGAAAGAACGGCAAACTTGTTGAGGCTTCCCTTGAAGAGGCAATAGAGAAGGCTGCTGAAATCCTTGTAGAAGCAAACTACCCTATATTATATGGCTGGAGTTCAACAAGCTGCGAAGCCACACGCATAGGTTTAGAGCTTGCAGAAGAAGTTGGCGGAGTAATCGACAACACTGCAGTTGTTTGTCACGGACCATCCATATTAAGCGTTCAAGAAGTTGGCATCCCCTCGTGCACGCTTGGACAGATTAGGCATAGAGCAGATCTTGTCATCTATTGGGGTAGCAACCCGTGGAGTGCTCACCCTAGACATATAGAAAGGTACACAACCTTTTCGCAGGGAAGATTTGAAAGAAGCGCTTGGAGAGGCTATGTCAACAAGATTAAGGCTTCACTGGCTAGGAAAAAGATTGAAAGCGCCATTAGACGTTTGTTTTTGAGGAGAAGGGCTTCAGCTCAAGAATCCCTTGTGCGAGAACCTCCGAAAAACCTTTCTAAAGAAGGAAGAAAACTTGTAGTTGTTGATGTGAGAAAGACAAGGTCTGCGGAAATTGCCGACTATTTTATCCAGGTGGAGCCTAACAGGGATTATGAGCTTCTCCAAGCCTTTAGAGCCCTTATTAGGGATCAAGAACTTGACGTGAATAAGGTTGCAGGGGTTCCCGTGGAATACTTGGAAGAAGTTGCCGACGTTATGGTTAACTGCAGTTTCGGAGTACTTTTCTTTGGGCTTGGTCTTACAATGAGCAGCGCTAAACTGCGCAACATAGATGCTGCTCTCTCATTAACCAGAGACTTGAACATGCGGACAAAATTTGTGATAATGCCCATGAGAGGACATTTCAACGTTACTGGCGCCAACACTGTTTTCACCTGGCAGACGGGCTATCCCTATGCAGTAGACTTTTCATTAGGCTATCCAAGATACAACCCTGGCGAAACCACCGTGGTGGATGTCCTTCTAAGGAAAGAGTCAGACGCCGCCCTCGTAATAGCTTCAGATCCTGTCGCCAACTTTCCAAGAAAAGCTGTTGAACATTTGGTGGAAAACCCGTTAATAGCTATAGATCCTCACATGAATGTTACATCCCACATGGCTGACGTGGTGATTCCCTCAGCCTTTGTAGGCATAGAAGCCAACGGAACAGCCTACCGTATGGACCACGTGCCATTACCCCTCAAAAAGGTTGTTGACCCGCCCCGCGGAGTGCTTCCAGACGAAGAGATTTTAAGAAGAATCCTTGCGGAAGTTAGGCGGATAAAAAGAAGAAAAGAGGAGGAAAAGGTGTGAAATGGAGCTTATAATAAGAAACGGATTCGTCTACGACCCTATTAACGGAATTAACGGCGAAAAAATGGACATAGCCGTAAAAGATGGAAAAATTGTGGAGAAAATTAACGAGAGCAAGGCAGGAGAGATAGATGCTTCTGGAATGATTGTGATGCCTGGCGGCGTGGACATCCACTGCCACATTGCAGGTTCAGAAGTTAACACTGGAAGGCTCTTAAGACCTGAAGACCATTTTAGAGATTTTGAACGTAAAACTTCTATAACAAGGTCAGGAGTAGGCTATTCCATTCCCTCAACTTTCACCACGGGCTACCGATATGCAAGAATGGGCTACACTACTATAATGAATCCTTCCATGCCACCGTTAGAAGCCAAACACACCCATGAAGAGCTAAACGACACGCCAATGGTGGATAAGGCAACCTACCCCTTGCTAGGCGACTGGTGGTTCGTTCTAGAATACCTAAAAAACACAAGCATAGAAGAATGCGCGAGACATGTAGCTTGGATGATAACTTCTACCAAGGGATACGCCATAAAAATTGTCAATCCAGGCGGACTAGAAGCATGGGGCTTTGGACACAATGTCGCAAGCCTTGACGATCAAGTTCCATATTTCGGTATAACTCCCCGCGAAATAGTTCGCGGCTTATGCAAAGTTAACAAACTTTTGAATCTACCCCACACGATTCACGTGCACACAAACAATCTTGGAAAACCCGGCAATTACAAAACAGCCATAGAAACCATGAAATGCGTAGAGGATTTAGCCACCGAAAACAAACCAGCAATCCACATAACCCATTGTCAATTCTCCGCCTTCAAAGGCGATGACTGGAGAACACTGGAATCTGGCGCAGAAGACATTGCAAAGTACGTTAATGCCCACTCTCATGTTAGCATGGACATGGGTCAAGTAATATTCACAGACACAACAACCATGACGGCCGACGGGCCTTTCCAGTATACCCTTTACGAGTTAAGCGGAAACAAGTGGGTTAATCATGATGTGGAAACGGAAACAAGCGCTGGCATTGTTCCCTTCCGCTACCGCCGAAAAAGCTACGTTCACGCCGTCCAATGGTCTATAGGTCTTGAACTCGCCCTTTTAATCAAAGACCCTTGGAAAATCTTCATGACCACAGATCACCCCAACGGGGGGCCTTTCACAGCCTACCCCAAAATCATTGCCTGGCTTATGAGCAAAAAAGCCAGAGAAGCCACATTAAAGAAAATTAATCCCAAAGCCAGAAGCAGAAGCCTCCTGCCATCCATAGACCGTGAATTAGGCTTTTACGAAATTGCCATAATGACGAGGGCTGGACAAGCCAAGGCTCTAGGCCTCAAAGACAAGGGACATTTAGGTGTTGGAGCGGATGCTGACATAGCCATTTACAATGTTAATCCGGAAACTGTAGACCCTTCAAGGAAGTATAAGAGTGTGAGGAAGGCGTTTAAGCGGGCTGCCTACACCATTAAAGGCGGAAAAATAGTTGTCAAAGACGGCGAAATAATAAAGTCTGTTAAAGGGGATACCCTGTGGCTTGACGTGGAAACTTCTGAACCAGCAAAAATTTCTGAAGATATGAAAAGAAGGTTTAAGGAGTACTGGACTGTGGAATATGAAAATTATCCTGTAACAGAACATTACCTTGAAAATTCCCATCCAATAAAGGTCAAGGCGGGAGTCTAACATGATAACGCTCCACCCGCTAAAAGAGTTTAAACAGCCAGTTATAGCAGAATGCATAAACCCCGAAGTCTTCCAAGGCAAAACCATGCAAGAAATTGGAGCCCTCAAAATCTGGGAAGGAAATAGACAGAAAAAACTTGAAGAACTCTTCAAAATAGAAAAAGACCAAACGGACAATCCGGCAATAACTATTCGCGGAGACATTAGTAAAGTTAGAAGGATAGGCGCAGGTATGAAAACAGGAGAAATAGCCATATATGGCGATGTGGGCATGCACTTAGGCGAGGAAATGAGAGGTGGAAAAATAATGGTTCATGGCAATGTTGATTCATGGGCTGGCTCCATGATGAAAGGCGGAACCCTAGAAATCCACGGCAACGCCAACAACTATTTAGGAGCCCCCTACCGCGGAAGCAGCGAAGGTATGCACGGAGGAAGAATAGTTGTTTACGGCAATGTTGGAAGCGACGTAGGAGCCCACATGAGAAAGGGAATAATCAAAATTTATGGCTGCGCTGGACAATTCGCGGGTTTCCGGATGCGGGATGGAACCATATACATTCAAAAAGACGCTGGAGACAGGGTGGGAGCATGCATGACAGGCGGCAAAATCGTGGTAAGCGGATTTTTAGAGTCTGTGCTCCCAACTTTCACCATAGAAGGAATAAAAGAAAAAGTTAAAATCGAAGGAGACGAAAAAGCCGCTGGGCCCTTCTATCTTTTCCTCGGCGACCTTACAGAAAAAGGCGAAGGAAAACTCTATGTCTCAAAGGATAAAAACCCGCATTTAGGCCATTATGAAAAATTTCTTTAACATCGTGTTGAAGGGAGAGGAAAGTTTGAATAATGTTTTAAGTGTTAACCGTCTGGCATGGAAACTATTGGAAAAACTTTGTGCAAATCCAGATTTTCACCGCGTTAAGGTGGAAAAAACGAGTTCTGGCACAACCGTTGTGGATGCTGGAATAGAAGCAAAAGGCGGATTCGAAGCTGGAAAGCTTATAACTGAAATCTGTATGGGCGGATGTGGAAAAGCCAGAATAACCAGCCGAAAATATGGCGAATGGAAATTCCCCACAATCTTCGTTTACACAGATCACCCGGTAATCGCCACATTAGGTTCACAGTTTGCAGGTTGGCAAATAAAAGAAGGCGACTACTTCGCCATAGGCTCTGGACCAGCAAGAGCTCTTGCCTTAAAACCTAAAGAAATCTACGAGAAAATAGGGTACCGCGACAGTTTTGAAAAGGCAATTGTAGTTTTGGAAACGGAAAAACCTCCGCCGAACCAAATTCTAGAACGCTTTTCAACCGAATGTAAGGTGGCTTCAGAAAATTTAGCTGTAATTTTGACGCCTACAACAAGCATAGCTGGCGTAACACAAGTTTCGGGGAGAATAGTTGAAACGGGAATTCACAAACTAAACAAGCTCGGCTTAAATCCAAGCGTAATTGTGGACGCGTGGGGATGCGCCCCCATACCAGCAGTGCATCCAAAATTTGCAAATGCTATGGCAAGGACAAACGACGCCATCCTTTATGGCGGAACCGCCTACTACACAGTTGAATACGACAATGAAGAAAGACTGAAAGAAATTGTGGAGAAAGCGCAATCCCTAGCCTCAGAAGCCTACGGAAAGCCTTTCCTAGAAATTTTCAAAGAAGCCAACTACAACTTTTACAAGATAGACCCAGGCCTCTTCGCCCCAGCCCAAATAATCGTAAATAATGTGAAAACAGGCAAAACTTTCAAAAGTGGGAAAATTAACCCTCAAATACTGGCTAATTCTTTGACTTCCTAACTTCTCTGGGCTTTCACTCTTGTAATGGCAGTTTTTACAAAAAATCTGTTTAGAAATTCATTAAAACCATAATTTCCTATCAAGGCGGCCATCAAAAAGCTCATTATGATGATTTCTAGAAGAGATTTTGGTAGTATATAATAGATGAATATGTATGGTCCTCCACTTCCCAAAAAGAATGGCATCAGATAGGCGAAATATGCGTAGGTGTAAATGCATTCTGGAACGTAAGCCAAAAGAGTTGCTGGAACCGCGAGAATCGAAGAATAAGATCTATCTCCCAAATTTAGACTTCTGGATATAATTCCGGCAGTTAATCCCGTAAGTGCTTTTCCAATGGGCAATCCTATCAGTCCTAGCCAAGAACCCATCCCTAAGGGTCCAAACATTATTCCAGGAAAGATTCCAACAAAAATTCCAGAAATAAAGCCAATTATTGGTCCTCCGTAAAATCCTGCAATGTAGGCGGGTATTAGAGAAAAGTCAAGGGCTACTCCTGGGGCGATTTGTCCTATGTAGTAGGATAATCCGAAGAGAACGTTTCCAAGAGCTCCCATGATGAGAGTGAAAGCGATTGTTTTTGTGTTCACGTTGTTTACCTCTTACATTCGAGTAATTACGTTTACTATTTAAGAGTAGCTACTCAAAAAAGAGTACTATGTTGAAAAATAAATATGTGAAAATGATATTTCTAGATGGGAATCTGGATTGTCTGAAGTCTTAGAATTTTCTTCTTCAAACATCAAGGAATGGCTTAAAAATGAAACGGGCTCTCTTTTTGTTCCAGTTCACTCTAGGGCTGAAAGCCTAATTAAGGAAATGCGTGAAGCCTTGGAGAATGTTGAAGAAGTTAGCAGGATACTTATTAAGAACAGTAATAAGGAGATTGAAAAGCGAAACAAGAAAACCTATGGACGGGCTAGAGCCCTTAATAAGCTTGCGCGGTTATTTTTGAAAAGAGTTAAGCAGATAAAGGTTCCTGAGCAGGTTTCTTACAACAGTTTCAGCGAGTTTGTTGAAGAAGCACAAAAA
>CBETPM010000041.1:0-6573 GCA_965538135.1 Candidatus Bathyarchaeota archaeon | reverse complement strand
CTACTCACATCAACTTATGTTAATGGTTCGGCGTAAGCGCCGGGGGTGGGATTTGAACCCACGCGGCCCCGAAAGGCCACAGGCTGAATGGCGTTTTAGCTTTTGTCTCCAGGCCTGCTCCCTACCTGACTAGGAGACCCCGGCTTATAGGCGCATTTTATATTTTTAGTTTATTTAGGGGTTTATTATGGGTTTCTGGAGTAAGCTTAATAGAGAAGTTAAAATTATTCTTGAAAAGTTTGGTGGAAAAGTTTGGTGGTTAATCTGTTATGAAGGTTAGTAGGAGGTATGCTTGGTTTTTGTTTCTTTAGGCACGTCTTTCGCTATGTCCTTTGTTTTAACTTTGATTAATCTTGGTTTGGTTCCAGAGTTTTTCGAGAGATGGGCTCGCGCTTTTTTTATAGGATTTGTTGTAAGCCTTCCCACATCCATGATTGTAATACCCGTAGTCAGAAGAATTGTGAATAAACTAACCGAGTAATGTCACTTATTTTTCTCCGTCATCAAGACGCGGTATCCGCTTTTTATTGCTGAAACTTTAACATTTCCGAAACTTTCCTCAAAAATTGCGCGAAGCCGTTTTCCCCAAATTTTAGATCTTACAACCATTTGAAAAGTGGCTTTAGACGCCATATGATTTGGGGCTTCAGCTATAATAGCCTTTACAGTTGCCATTCCAGCGCTCACAGGAGGGTTAGAAAGAATGCAATTGAAGACAAGTTTTTCCACGGGTTTGTACAAGTAGCCTTTCATCACTTCCGCATTTACTACGTTGTTTAGTACTAGGTTTTGTTTGGCAAGCCACACAGCTCTTTCATTTACATCCACCATTATCACGCGTAGGTTAGGGTTAAATGTTGCAGCAGCAATTCCAACCGCGCCATAACCACAGCCTATGTCCAACACAAGCCCTTCTTCTGGAAGAAGCATAGACTCTATCAACACTCTTGTACCTAAATCCAGACGCTTTTTCGCGAAAATTCCGGAGGCTGTTAAAAATTTGAAGGCTTTTCCGCGGAGATATGTATGGATTATTCCCAGTTTTAGCTTAGATGTTGGATGTTCCGCAAAATAGTGTTCTGGCTTTTTGCCTTTTTTACGCATTTTAGGGTTCGCCGCTTTTCCAACATTTTGGATAAGTGCCCCTAGGCATGAGCACCCGTTTTGTTTGGGCGACCATGCCATGTTCCATTTTCAGAATTTCCTCCGTAGGTGCTAGGGCTTTAGCTAAAGCCACCCCTTCTCCTTTTAAAGTAAAAATTGCTACAAGCGAGTCTTTCTGTATGTTGGTTTCAAGCGATAACACTCCCGGTGCGGTTAGGTTGGCTCCATGGCATAGGGCGTCTACAGCGGAGTCTCTAATGTAGATTTTTGGAACTAGAGCTAATGCATTTTCCATTGGCTGAATAATTTTTCTAAGGATTCTGTCATCCCCTTGTTTTTGCCATTCCATAAACCAGTAAGCCACATCATGCAAAGTAACAATCTCTTCTTCAACAAAGGGTCCAGCTCTGGTTCTACGTAGTTCCTGCATGTGGGCGCCGCATCCTAAGACTTCGCCTACATCAAAACATAATTTGCGGATGTATGTGCCTCCTTCACATCCAACTTTGAAGAGAACGTTTCTGCCTTCCATTTCTAGGAAGTCTATGTAGTAAATTTTTCTTGTTCGCAGTTGTCGTTTAACTGAAGCTCGTATGGGCGGTCTCTGGTATATTGTGTCTTCAAATTCTTTTAGAATCGCTTCAACTTTGTTTTGGCTTACGTCGTCGTGAAGTTTCATTACGCAAACATATTCTTTTCCGCTGAGGAGCAGTGCTTGAACGATTTTCCTAGCTTCCTCTAGGGTGATGGGAAGGACTCCGGTCACTTTGGGATTTCTCTGGCTATGTTGCCTCTAGAGTCCCGCCGTGACCAATTCGCTGAAGATTTAGTATACGTTTAACCCATGCCGCTACTTCGTGGCTTGTTGGACCTGCGGGCTTGTCAAGGTTTATAACGCCGTAACGTATGTAGTCTTTTGCTGTGCGGTCTTCTGGTTTGCATCCATAGCGAGGATTGGTTTTATCTTCAGCTTTCACTATCAGTTGTCGTTTTATTTCCCATGGAGGAACACTTCTAGGCATAGATCTCTGCATCTCTCCTACAAATCTAAAGCTTTCAGAAGCGTATAAGAGTTTAAACCTTAGGCTAAGGCTGGTTTAACTATTTGAGCCATCTCATCAAGCTTGCCAGAAGCTTTAAGAGCTTCTAAAACTTCCTCGTCGGAGGCACCCCGTTTAATCTGTATCTTGTCCTGTAAAGGTTCGATGTGGTTTACATTTGCCCTTCGCCTTTTAACTCCGGTAACACTTTTTGGACCAGTTATTAGCACGAAGCTTTTGTCTATGATGTCCACTATTACACATTTTTTCCCTGCTTCTCGCCCAGCCAATTTCACACAAATTCGCCCAACTTCTATTGCTGGCATATTAAAGCCTCCTATACGGAATTGTATAGAACAACTTAAACATGTATTTATAACTTAACCCTTTAAAATTTTGTTAAACTGGAAAAGGGGTTCTTCTTGCAAAACGGTAAAACACCATAATGCCTGCTATTAGCAAGCTCCAAACAGTTACAATTTTTGTGGCTAACTGGTTTATTTGGTGTGCACCAGATTGAAGGGGGTCGCCGGTGAAAAACAAAGCAAGCACAAAAAACAGGATTACAATGCAGAAGGCTAAAACATCCATCAATGTGGAAGGCTTAAATTCGACTGATTTTTTAGGCTTGCTTCTTTGCCTTTGAATCAAGAAAAGGCATGCTATAAATGACGTTATAAAAATTGTGGAAATTATAAAGTAGCCCAACGGAGAACCTTTTGGAACGAGAGGATTGGCAAACTGAAATATGAGAAGCGCTGTCGTTTGATAAGATATGAAAAGGCTCCAGCCAGTTTTCCCCATTAAAGGATGGTTCCAGTCGCGAAGTGTCAGCCTGTTGGCAAAATAAAATGTTAAAATGGCTTGCAGCAAGCCCCACCAAACGATGTTAACGAAAAGCAGGTTTACAAAGTTTATTCCCAAAAAGTTTGGATTTACGAATACTATGCCTGTTGCAAAGGTTGAATAGAAGGTTCCGAAGAAAAAGGCGATAGCTAACAGATGGATTTCGCCTATTTTAAAGCGGACTATTAGGTCTTCTAATGCCAAGAAATACGTGAAATATATTCCAAATAACAAGATGAAAAGGAAGGGCTGTTGTATTAGATTGTTTACTCCTCGCATGGAATATTCAAATAGTAAATTGAAGAGTGTACACCAGAAAACTATCATGTAACGGTTGCTGTTGCCTTCAAACTTCATGTGTTTTACCATTAGGTCATAAAGCGTTCAACAACATTGTATAGGACACTTGTTCCAAACACCAAGTTTTCTATGGAAATCCGCTCGTCTATGCCATGCACCGTCTTTAAGATTTCACCGTAAGGCATGTCCGCCTTTAAGGGCTGGAAACCATAGCAAACTGTGCCTAACTTTCTGAAGAAACGCGAGTCTGTGCCGCCAGTAAGCAAAATAGGCGCAACTGAACAGTTTGGCTCAAACTCTTTAAGAACTTCCACCATTTCCGTATATAACAGAGTTTTTGTGGGTGACTCTGAAGGCTCATTAGCTTGGATAGTTTCAAACTCCAACTTTTCCAAGTCAGCAATATCCTTTAACAACGTTTTAATCTCTTCCATGGCTTGCTCTGGGGTTTGTCCCGGCAGAATTCTGCAGTCGAAAACTGTTTCACATTCGGAGGGTATTATGTTTTCTTTTACGCCCCCGTGAATTATGGTTGGCGCAATGGTCATTCTAAGCTGTGCCCTAAGCTCTTCCGCCATAGCTTTGTCCTTTTGAGCAAGCATGTCAAGTATTTGGTCGCTTGTTTCTGGATCTTGAAGAATCCTGCTTGCAGCTTGCTGCAATAGGGGGCTTTCCTTTGCAACCTCGTTCAAAAACTGTCTAACAGTGGGTACAATAGTTGTTTTAGCCCGATAGTTTCCAAGCTTTTCAACAATCTTGTTCATGCGTAGAATAGCATTGTCGGCAGCGCCGGGCACTGAACCATGTCCAGGTCTCCCTTTGGCTTTAACTTTAAACCAGAGGATTCCCTTCTCGGCTGTTTGAATGGTGTAAATGTTTTTGTCATCTATTGGGATGGCTAGTCCGCCGCCCTCATTTATAACGTAGTCTGCCTTAACCTTTTCCTGATAGTTTTTTACAAGCCACCCTGCTCCCGCTTCTCCGCCTTTTTCTTCGTCAGCTGTCGCTGCCAATATTACATCGCCCTTAAGCTTCGCATCGCTTCTTTTTAGAAGTTTCATGACCATGACTTCCATGGCTGTCATAGATTTCATGTCCATGGCGCCGCGTCCCCAAACAAAACCGTCTTTGATTACGCCCGCGAAGGGGTCAACGCTCCATTCTTTTGGGTTTGCAGCGACAACGTCTAAATGTGAAAGGAGAAGTAGGCTTGGCCCTTCGCCTGTTCCTTTAAGGCGCGTTATTAGACTTCCTCTTCCAGGAGCAGACTCGAAAACTTCGCAAGTGAAGCCTTCTTTTTCCATGTCTTTTACAAGAAATTTTACGGCTTCAGTTTCGTTTCCTGGAGGGTTTGTGGTGTTTATGCGGATCAAGTTGCTTAGAAGGTTCGTAACTTCCTCTTCAACTTCTTTTAGTAGTTGGACGCCCATGCTAAATTCGCACCTATTTTAGATCGCGTATTTTAGCAGTCTAGTTCACTTAAGATTTGCCTTCAACAGGTTAGGTGAAAGGCGCCGACAATCCGTTTGCCAGAGCCTAAAAGCTTGTTAAATGTCTTGTAAGCCTCTCTTGTTGGTTGTGCAATCAACTCTATTCCAAGGGTTTTTAAAGAATTTTCTACTTCAGGCAAAATTTTCACAAGCCCATAGTATCCTGTGCCCACAATTAGCACTTCAGGTTTAGGTTCGCATTCCACAACTTCTTTTAAATCTTCCATGCAAAGGCTGTGTCCTTCTTTTCTCCACCAGTTTTCCCTGACCTTTTCTGGGAAAACGATAACGTCGCTGTTGTATTCTTTCCCATGAATGATTATCAAGCCAAACTCGTAAGAATCAATCAAGCTAAACACCCTGCAATTTTCTTTAAAATTTTAGAGATTTATATTCCTTTATCCTTTAACAATTCAAAATGGAGAAACGCCCTAAAATGGCTGTCCTACAAAAAGAGTTTTATGAGCGAGACCCGGCTGAAGTTGCGAAAGATTTGCTAGGAAAAGTTTTGGTTAGAAGGTTGCAGTCTAACTTTTTGTCTGGAAAGATAGTGGAAAAAGAAGCCTATTACGGTGAACGGGACCCAGCCTCTAAAGCGTATAAGGGAAGAAAGAAATTTAACGAGCTAATGTTTTTGGATGTTGGAAAAACTTTCATCTACATGGTTCACGGCAACTGGCTACTAAACATTGTTGCTCATGTTAAAGATGAAGTTGGAGCTATTCTGATAAGAGCTATAGAACCCTTAGAAGGTGTTGAAACTATGCTAAAAAACAGAAGTGTAAAAAAGATACGCGAATTAACAAGCGGTCCTGGAAAATTGACTCAAGCTTTATCCGTAACTAAGGATTTGAATGGAGTGGATGTTACAAAAAAAGACAGCGAATTGTTTGTGGCTGAAGGGAGGAAGGAAAACTTTAGAGTAAGCACTTCTCACAGAATAGGTGTAAAAAATGATTTACCTCAAAAGTTAAGGTTTTTCATTAAAGGTAACATGTTTGTCTCAAAGTCTTCTTAACCTGATTATAGAGAAAAGCTCTTTTAATTTAGATTCACTAAGGAATCTTGAGGATTTGCAATGGCTACTCAACCCCAAATTCTCTCGCGCTTACGCGAATATACGCCAACAAGAACCATTGGGTTAATAGCTGATACACACGTACCGTCAAGAGCCAAAAACATTCCGGGCAAAGTTTTCGAAGTTTTCGAAAAAGCGGATTTTATAGTGCACGCTGGAGACCTGGTAGACCTATCTGTTATTGACGAGTTGGAGCAGCTTGCCCCTGTTTTGGCAGTTTATGGAAATATGGATGGACCAGAAATTCGTGGGAAGCTGCCGAAAATGAATTCTGTTAAAATTTTTGATTGGAAAATAGGAGTTGTTCACGACCCTGGGACTCTTTTCGGAATTAGGAAAATGCGGGAAATCGCGAAACAAAACGCTTTTAATGTTCTGGTTTATGGGCACACGCACAGTTCAAATGTGAAATGGGATGAAAACATTTTGTTCGTTAATCCAGGTAGTCCAACGAATCCTTTACCGCCTTTCATAACTAAGCCTACTGTGGGTTTGTTGATTATAACTAAAGAGAAGATTACGCCGCAAATAGTCCAAATATAGGACAGTTCACTTTAACCCATCTCTCCCCCATATCCCAAAATGTCGTTGGACAGCGAATTCTAAAAGCAACAAGTTCAAACCTATCTCTGATAAGGCTATTTGAGGTGCGCGTTTATGGAACGTTGCCGAAATCCATGGAATAAGAAGTGTGGAAATAATGACATTGAAGTTT
>CBETPM010000040.1:0-6737 GCA_965538135.1 Candidatus Bathyarchaeota archaeon | reverse complement strand
ATGAAGAAGAAGATCAGAATGGTTATTACCCTTTTTATTCTAGCTGGAAACCTTCCCCAATATTTTTCAAAAATCAATCATACACTCCCTTTAACGCTTATCTTTAGGGCTCTAAAGCCTCTTGCAATCGGGTTTAACATTTCTGTGATATTAACCTTTTCCAAAATGCCATTGGAATCTTCTGCATAACCCCTTATGTCATGCTCTGAAGCCATGAGCGATTGCAAATAAACTTTTCCACCCATAATTTTTGGTTGACATTTTGAAGGTAAACCCAAAATTGCCGTTTTTTCCTCTTTTAACACTTTTCCACAAGCATATAAGATGGCGTGTGCCCCCGCTGTCAACTCAGCAACTCTTACGGGAACACTTTCCTTGCCAATAGCTAAAACCTCAATTCTGTATTTTTGTGCAATTTCACCAGCAATTTTCCGCAGTTTTGGCAGAATTTTGAGAAGATGCCGTTTTGCTCCACTGGAAATTTTCAAGTTGGAAAATTGTATGGGTGAAAGTTGTTCGAGAGGAACCGCGCCTAGAGACATGTCCAAGTGGATAATGTCAGCTTTAAATTTGCCTAGTAATTCTCTGCAAAGTTCAGCTTCATGCACCACAGCATCCTGTCCATTTGCCGCGTCGATGAAAATGGGCTCAGCTAAATACGCGCTTGGTTCCCTGTAAGGCGGAGATACCAGAACAGCGGCAGCTGCAACAATGGAGACAGGCTTAAACATTTTGCTAAGTATAGCGGCTGAAGAATCTGCTGCGACAACTCGCAAATTTTCCACCTTTATACCGCCTAACTTATGTGGGTTTTTGGATTTATCTTTGCCGCTAACTCCCTCGTTTCAAAAACAATCCCAGAATAAATATTTCAGAACTTTTAGCGCGGCTTGCCTTCGGCTTGATTACCTTGACAACTTGAAAATGTTCCCCAACTTTTCTTACAAAATCGTCAAGCATGTCTCCTTGAAAAACTTTGACAAAAAAACTTCCAGAAGGCTTTAACAACCTTAAAGCTATTTTCAAGGATTGCTCTGCCAAATCTATCTGCCGAGCATGGTCAACCTCCCAGATTCCAGAAATATTTGGAGAAACATCTGAAATTACCACATCAGCCTTTTCCGAAAGTATATTTAAAATCTGCTGGAGAGTTTCTTCCTCGTTTATGTCTCCCACAATTGTCTGAATGTTATCTTGCGAAAACGGTTTTATAGGCCTTAAGTCAACCCCCAATACAAAGCCGCCTTTTCCAACAATTTTGCTTGCAGCTTGAATCCATCCGCCCGGAGCTGCGCCCAAATCAACCACAACGTCGCCTTTGCTGATAAACCGGTATTTTTTTACTGCTTGTAGAAGTTTGTAGGCAGCTCTTGAACGGTATTTTTCCTCTTTAGCCTTTTTGTAGTAATAATCTCTTTTTCTTTGCTGAATCCAAGCTTTGGGCAAATCTAGCTGTCACCTAATGTTTCAGAATGGTCTCCAGCAATAGCGAAAAGCCATTCAGTAAGCCTTTCGCATGTTCGGGGTGAAATCAAGTTGGAAGGGTCGCATCTTGCGCTGTCCGGGCACATAAGGCATGGGCAGTCTACAATGGAATCCATTGAGGCGGGCATTCTTTTTGGATACAGCCTATAAGTCCACCTGCCATTCTGAAGCTCTTTCTCTCGGCGTATAAGCCCCTTATTTTCAAGTTTTATGGCTATTCTGGAGCCTTCTCTGCTGCTTGCACCTAGCTTATGCCACAGTTCAGATTGGAGTATGCCCTCACGCCCAGAATTTACAATAAACTGAAGGGCTTTCTGTTCTAAATCGTTGTGTTTAGGCATTTTAAGGGTCGGTCCTCTTATGTTAATATATGTGTGATTTTACATAAAAACATGTAGGCCTATTCTATGAAGAAGAAATGTAAAAGACATGGGCGACGGGATAGAACATGGCAAAGAAATCATACTGTTTAGGAATAGAATCTACAGCAGACGACTTCAGCGTTGGAATATCCAATTTTGACGGCGAAATATTAGCGAATGTAATAAGCGCTTACGTGCCAGAAAAGGGGGGGATTCACCCAAGAGAAGCCGCCAGACATCATGCAGAAGTTGCAGACAAAGTTCTAGAAGAAGCAATAAAAAAGGCAAAGATAAAGCTGAAAGAAATATCTGCAGTAGCCTTTTCCCAAGGTCCAGGGTTGGGTCCCTGTCTTCGAACCGGAGCAACTGTGGCTCGTGCTTTGGCAGCCTATTTGGATATTCCATTAGTGGGTGTTAACCATTGTGTGGCACATATTGAAATTGGAAAGTTGAAAACTGGTGCTATTGACCCTTTAGCACTTTATGTTTCTGGTGGAAACACTATTGTTTCAGCTTTTGATTCTGGGCGGTATAGGGTTTTTGGCGAAACATTGGATATAGCCCTCGGAAACTGTTTGGACGTTTTTGCAAGAGAAGCAGGATTAAGCCAAAAGGCTGGTTTACCTTTTGGAGCTATGGTGGAAAAACTTGCAGAGAAAAGCAGAAAGCTGATACCACTGCCCTACACAGTGAAAGGCATGGATGTTTCTTTAAGCGGACTGCTAACAGCGGCAGTAAACCTGCTAAGAAAAGGCACATGCAAACTTGAAGATTTATGTTACAGTCTGCAGGAAACAGCCTTTTCTATGATAACAGAGATTACTGAAAGAGCCTTAGCTCATACAGAGAAAAAAGAGGTTTTACTAACAGGCGGGGTTGCCGCAAACAAAAGGTTACAGTCTATGGTTAAATATATCGCTGAAGAACACGGCGCGAAATTTTGTGTTGTTTCTAACGAATTCGCCGTGGACAACGGAGCCATGATTGCATGGACTGGCGCCTTAGCATACCATCACGGGGTTACCACACCAATTGAAAAAAGTTTTGTTAGGCTTAGATGGCGACTTGAAGAGGCTGCAGTCCCATGGGTAAAGTAAAAGCTCCAATTTTGATCAAAAAAGGCGCTGAAGCTAATCTTTACTTTACAGAGTGGCACGGCAGAAAAGTGATAATAAAAAAGCGTGTAGCCAAAAAATACCGTCCACTTAAACTTGATAAGCAAATTAGAACTTACAGAACAGTTCACGAGCCTCAATTGATGCATGAAGCCAAAAAGGCGGGTGTGCCTACTCCCACGATTTTTATGGTGGACTTGAAAAAAGCCACAATAATAATGGAGTTTATTGAGGGTAAACAGATAAAGCAGCTTTTAAGCGAAATTTCTTCAAGCAAAAGAAGCGCGTTATGCTTTAAATTAGGCGAGCTGGTTGGTAGACTTCACAATTATGGAATTGTCCACGGCGACTTAACCACATCTAACATGATTCTAAATTCCGAAAAGAAGATTTTCTTTGTGGATTTTGGACTGGGCGAAAAAACAAAGGAGCTTGAAGCTAGGGGGGTGGATTTGCATTTGATGCGGAGAGCTTTACAAAGTACGCATTTCAGTTTTGCTGACGAATGTTTTAAAGCCATAATTGAAGGATACACACAAATAGTAGGTGATGATGCAGCGAAAAATGTTTTAGATAAGGTGAAAGAGATAGAAAGAAGAGGAAGGTATGTGGCTGAAAGGAAAGTTGAATCATGATGATTAAAACCGTTTGGTGTATCACTTTTTACGTTTCAGACTTGAAGAAAGCAGCAAAATTCTACGAGGAAACATTAGGTTTAGAAAAGAAGTACGAATTTTCCAGTTACGTGGGTTTTGAATGTGGCGGAGTTGAAATCGGGCTGATTCCAAAACTTGAGGGAAAACAAAAAGTAAACACATCATTGCCTTCTGTGGAATTTTTGGTAGACGACGTTGAAAAGACCTATAGTGAATTGAAAAAGAGAGGGGTCAAATTTGTTAAAGAACTGCACGAAGAACCCTGGGGTGGAAGACAAGCAACTTTCACAGATCCTGACGGCAACATCCTAGAAATAGTTCAACTAAACTGGAAAAAATACTTCAATGTTTCAGCAGAAGGCGCTAAAAAAGTGGCCTAACATGAGCTTCTCTCTTAAAGGTAAACTAATCCTTTTCGCCACAAACAACATTAACAAGTTCAACGAAGCCCGCAAAGTTTTCAACAAATACAAAATAGCAGTGGGCATGCTTAGAGTAAAATCCCTAGAAATCCAAAGCGACAACCTAGAGGATATAGCAAAAACAAGCGCCATGGAAGCCTTCAAAAAATGTAAACTGCCGGTAATAGTGGAGGATGCAGGATTGTTTGTAGAAGCCCTAAACGGTTTTCCAGGACCATACGCCGCTTATGTTTACAAAACTATTGGTAATAGGGGCTTGCTTAAGCTTATGGAGCATGTAGAAAATAGAAGGGCGAAATTTCAGTCTGTAATAGCCTATTGCGACGTGGATTTAGAGGTGCCATTATGTTTTAGGGGTGAAGTTGTTGGAGAAATAATAAAGGAACAACGGAAAACAAAGAATAAATATGGTTTTGGTTTCGACCCTATTTTCAAGCCATTAAACAGCAGTAAGACATTCGCTGAAATGGATGTGCAAGAGAAAAACAGCTACTCACATCGCGCTAAAGCCTTGCGAAAATTTGCTGAATATTATAAGAAGCTTAAATAGCATCCAGACAATATTTTTAAATATCTGTCTAACATCGCTGATACAGAGTTTAAGGGATAAAGAATGCCTAAACAGGAAAAAGGAAAATCTCATTCAACAAGACCAGTTAGCAAAAGACCGCCAAGCTGGTGCAAATACCAGCCAGAAGAAGTTGAAGCCCTAGTGATTAAACTAGCTAAGGAAGGAACCCCTCCAAGCCGTATAGGAATAATCCTAAGAGACCAGTACGCAATCCCCCTAGTTAAGCCAATCACGGGAAAAACCATAAG
The DNA here is from genome assembly GCA_965538135.1 of Candidatus Bathyarchaeota archaeon. Classification (GTDB taxonomy): domain Archaea; phylum Thermoproteota; class Bathyarchaeia; order Bathyarchaeales; family Bathycorpusculaceae; genus PIXZ01. Next base: position 1,878 of record CBETPM010000040.1, on the reverse strand, counting down.
TGAAATTCTAAAAGAAGCCGAACTGGCACCCACAATCCCCGAAGACTTAGAAAATCTATTAAAGAAAGCTGAGCGCCTCGCTGTCCACCTCGAAAAAAATAGGAAGGACTTGCACAATAAAAGGGCGCTACAGCTAATTGAAGCGAAGATTCACAAGCTTTCAAGATATTACAAGCGTGAAGGAATTTTGCCTCCAAATTGGAAATACGAACCCAAAATAGCGTCTCTAGCCTAAACGAGCAAAAAAAGAACATGAACATACTTGTCTTTAATTTTTAAAAGCAACCTTGCTTCTTAGCTCTATAGTGATTGCTATGGCATTTAACGATGACAAGTTTAAAATTTTTCTAAATTCTACAGAGCAAGCAGCCAAAACTATTTTAGAAATTGTAAAAAATAACGGTTTTATTCATGTTTTTTCGCATTTAGATGCTGATGGTGTTGCCGCTGCTGGGATAATTGGAAAAGCGCTTTTTAGACTTGACGCACGTTTTAGAATTCGTATAACTCAGTGGGTTGACGAAAAAATTGTAGGCGAGATTATTTCCGACAAGCCAGACTTAGTTATTTTTACAGACTTTGGAAGTGGCTACTTGGACATTTTAGGTGATAATGTTTCCAATTTTAAAATTGTAATTTTAGACCATCACCAGGTTTCCGGAAAAGAAACAGCCAATGTTATGCATGTAAATCCCCACCTGTACGGGATAGATGGTGCAAAAGACATCAGCGGTTCCGGTGTTGCCTATTTCGTCGCCAAAAAAATAGACAAAACAAATGTCGACTTGTCCCCTATTGCCGTGGTTGGAGCCCTCGGAGACCTGCAAGATAAATATGACCAGAGAAAGCTTGGAGGACTAAACAAAAAAATAGTTGAAGACGCTGTTTCAGCTAACCTTTTAACTGTGGAAAAAGACCTCATTTTTTTTGGCAGAGAAACCCGTCCAATCCATAGAGCTTTGGCTTTAACCACTAATCCTTTTATTCCAGGCATAAGCGGCGAAGAAGATAAAAGCTTAGCTTTCTTGGCAAGTTTAGAAATCAAGCCAAAGCATGGTGAAAAATGGCGAGCTTTAAGAGACCTTTCAGAAGAAGAAAAAAGAAAACTATGTTCAGCCCTAGCAGATTACCTGCTTTCTAAAGGTTTGCGCTATGAAATCTCCAATCTTATAGGACATGTTTACACTCTGAACCGCGAAGAACCTTGGACTCCTCTAAGGGATGCCCGCGAATTTGCTGTTTTACTAAATGCCACAGGAAGAATGGAAAGACCAAGTTTAGGCGTTTCTATATGCATGGGCGATAGAACCGCAGCTCTTAAAGAAGCTGAAAAAGTTTTGGATGAATATAGGCGAACTATTAACAAGTATCTTGGCTGGGTTATGGAAAAACCAGAAAGAATGAGAGAACTTGAGAACATCTACGTGGTTTGCGGCGAAGATTTCATAGATGACAAAATAATAGGCGCAGTATCCACTATACTTTCAACAAACCTTCCGAACCCTGAAAAACCATTGATCGCCTATGCAGAGGTCAAAGAAGAAGGCTTGGCAAAAGTCTCCGCACGCACTATAGACACAGTCACATATAAAGGCGTAAATCTCGGAGAAATCATGCAAGTAGCAGCAGAAAAATGTCAAGGAAACGGCGGAGGACATAACGTTGCGGCGGGAGCCCAAGTCCCTCTAGATAAAATTGAAGATTTTCTTAAAATTGTTAATGATCTAGTCAGCAAACAGTTAAAGGGCGAAAACGTTGGAAGCTAAAATATCCCTACAATATAAAGACAGAAAACTTGCAGAGGCAATAGCCAAAGCCATTTCACCAGACAATTTTAAAGTGCCTGAAGGCCTATGGATTAAAACGACATTAACCCGA
>CBETPM010000039.1:0-6757 GCA_965538135.1 Candidatus Bathyarchaeota archaeon | reverse complement strand
TTTTTCTTCCCACTCCTTTTCAAAGCCTGGATTCACAGTGTCAACTAGAGCCTTCTTTTCTGTTCCTAACACAAGATAGGAATTGTAGCTGGTTCCCTTCGGGAGAGGAATCAACGCATCAAAAAGCCTTCGATTCCAATCTTTCACCCCAACCCAATAAACATTGTCCGAAATCTTGGGAGTGTTACTCCAACTCATACGTGTACACCTTAAATTGTGAATATTACAATTGTAATAAAGTATATTTATGCCTTTCTACAAAATACACACAGGAAGAACAATAAATGATTATTCCATGCGAAATCGCAGTTAAATGCTTACTTCCATCAGTCCGCGCCATGATAGCAAAAGAACTCATGGCAAAACACAACCTAAACCAAACTCAGGCAGCAAAATGCCTAGGCGTAAGCCAACCTGCCATAAGCCTTTACCATAGAAAAATCCGCGGAAAAGCCCTAAACCTAGAAAAAGAGAAAGAAATAAACATGTTGATAGAAAAAATGGCTAAAAAACTTGCAAAAAAGAATGTATCCGACAAGGATTTCATCCTCATGTTCTGCAAAATTTGCAAGACAATAAGAGCAAAAGGGCTAATGTGCGAATTGCATAAAGCCTTCGACCCTTCCATCGACATAGAGAAATGCGACCTGTGCAAAACAACAAGCGCGTTAAAATGCCTATACACTGATAATTCTTTATAGAAGAGAAAACAATTCGAAAAATGGTGAAATAGGATATGGGCTACTTATCCATTTGGAAAGTCCTAGAAGAAATGACGGCAGACCTCAAAAGAAAAGGCATCACGATACCCGCGGAAATGATAAGTAATTTACGCTCTGCAAAAACATTAATCAACGTCTTAAGGGCTGACCCCACATGCATAGAAACCAGCCAAAAAATAGAAGAAAACCTCCTTAAAGTGGAATCTTTTCTAGTCTCAGAAGCCCAAAAAAAGCTTGGAACAGAGTATGTTGAAAAATGGCTTAAAAAACTGGACGAAGCAGGCAAAAAGTTAGTTGACGAAGAAGAAAAAGAGACAAGATTCGTTCCAGGACTGCCAAGAAAACAAAAATGGATTCGAATAAAACCAACACCAGAACTCCCCATGGAAAAAATAAAGAAACTAGCTGAAGAGTCAAACCTTTCTCATGAAATTCAGAGTGATGGTTGCTTGCTTGTTCACGGCAAAGACAAACGAATAAAAGAATTTGTCAAGAAAATGGCTACAAAACATGAAACAAAAGCCAAAAAATAGCTTTTAAAAGTGCATAACCGTTAAAACTTAAAAATGCAACACTTTTAAATGAAAATCTCACAGAACTGTCTATAAAAGAATAAAATGCGAAATCTCACTAAATAATAAAAGGGTGAGGGCGCAAACTGAATGCCCTACATTAAAAAAATAGAGCTTAAAGGTTTCAAATCCTTCGGACCGCAAACCGTTAAAGTAGCTCTAGATAAAGGTTTTACAGCCATAACAGGACCTAACGGGAGCGGAAAAACCAACATAGTAGACGCCGTTTTGTTTGCTTTGGGAGAGTTGAGCACAAGAAGACTTCGAGCAGAAAGCGCCGCAAAACTGATTTTCCACGGCTCTGAAAAGGCGGGACTAGAAAGGGCGAAAATGGCAAGAGTGGTAATACAATTTGACAACGCAGATGGCAGAATCCCCGTGGACACAACCACAGTCACGGTCTCAAGAGAAGTGCGCAGAAACGGACAAAGCGTGTATCGGCTTAATGGTAGAAGAATCTCAAGAACCCACGTCTTAGAAATTCTCTCCATAGCAGGACTAAGCTCAACAAGCCAAAACATAATAATGCAAGGCACAATAACCCGCCTAACAGACATTTCACCAGCAGAAAGAAGAAAAATCATCGAAGACCTTGTGGGAATAGCCCAATATGACTCGGAAAAAGCCGAGGCAGAAGAAAAACTGCGTGCAGCAGACATTTCAATCCGCACAGCCATGGGTAGAATAGACGAAGTTCAAAGAAGAGTAGACGACTTAGAAAGGGAACGAAACGAACTTTTACGTTACAATTTCATCCAAGAAGAAATAAAAAAGTTTGAAGCAATAAAAATCTCCAATGAAATATCCCAAATCCAAAAAAGAGTCAAAGAAAATTCAACACAAGCCGAAAAAGTAAGAGCTAGAGTGGAAAAACTTGGGCAGTTACGCGAACAAATGCGAAGCAAAAGAAGAGAAATCGAGGGACAATGGAGAAAATTAAGCTCCGAAATAGTGGAAGAAGGCGGCTCCCAAGTATTAAAAGTTCAAATAAAAATTGGAGAAATAAAATCAAAATTAACAGAATTAACAACCAAAATAACTTCTGGAAAAACAAGCCTTGAAGGCTTGAAAAGAATAAGGGAAAATAACCTTCAACAATATAACACCATTAAAAACGAAATAAAAGAAAACAGACGCAAAATTAAAAAGTTAAGAAAAGAACATGAAGAACTTTCCAGCCAAATAAACGCAAAACAGACCGAACACGACGCTCTTTTAAACGAAACAGCCCAACTTTGGGAAAACCTCGGAGAAAACAGCAAAAAAATCCGCGAAATCGAAAAGAAACTGGACGATTACTACAAGAAGCTTACATACTTGAAAGCTGAAAACGCAAAAAGCCAAACATCCATCAGAATTCGCAACAGAAGACTTAAAGACCTAAACGACCGCAAAGAAAGATTCGCAACAACCCTAAACGAACTGGAGAAATCTTTGCTTGAATTGGAAAAGGTGCAGAAAGAACAGAAAACACAACTAAAAAACCTTGAAAAAACCCTTGAAAGAAGAATCGCCCAAAAAGAAGCCATAGAAAGAGAAATCGCCGAAGCAGGAAAAATAGCCGACTCAGCAAAAACCGCAGTCATCGAATTTGTTACACAGAGAGAACTCGCAGAAACAGTAGCTGCAGAAGAAAAAGCCCTAAGAAGCATAGAAGAACTAGGCGAACTAGGCGTAATCCCAGGCGTTTACGGCAGACTTCGCAATCTAATAAAAATAGAAAAAACATACCAAAGAGCTATGGAAGCAGCAGCTTCGGGATGGCTTGACGCCATAGTCGTAAAAGACTTTGACGCCGCCTTCACATGTACAGAAACGCTGCGAAGAATGAAATTAGGCAGAATAAAAATAATTCCTCTTCAAGGTGCTTCAAATCCAAGAACTATAAAAATACCGGAAAAAGAGGGCGTTGCCGGAGCCGCTCCATTTTTCATAAAATATGAAAAACAGTTTGACCCTGCCATTAACTTCGTTTTCGGCGACACCGTAATTGTTTCAGACGACAAGACTGCTTTTACCCTTTCAAGTCAAGGTTACCGTGCAGTTACGGTGAATGGAGACGTTTATGAGGCTGGAGGTGCTTTTGAGAGCGGCTATTATAGGGCGCCAATCGATTTTTCAGCAATTATTCCAAGCGAGCCGGCCATCAAAAGTTTGGATGAAGCTGTTAAGGCTCTTCAACTGCACCTTTCAAGAAGAAGCGACGATATCTCATCTTTTGAAGAAGAGATTGATAGAACGCGGGTTGAAATAGCGCGGTTGTCTGAAGCCATAACCACTCTTGACAGGGAAATTGGCAGAGTTAAACGAAGTGTTAGAAGGACAAAGGTCAATCTGCGGCGTGTTAACCACATTATTGTGCGACTTGAGAAGGAAATTGAAAATGAAAAAGCTAAAATGTGGACGCGGAGAGCGGAGAGAAGCGCAATTCGGAAGGAAATGCGGAAACTACAAAACGAGTTAGCTGCTTTAAGAAAGAAAACAGACGTTACACACATTCAAGAGATGGATATTAAAAGAGAGAAACTTGCAGAAGAAATAATCACTTTAAGACAGAAACTTGGAACCATTCAAACCGAAATTTCCACACTGCAATCGCAATTTGACAATGTTCTAAAGGTTGGATATCAAAATGCGAAAATTCAACTTTCTAAAGTAAACCAGCAATTAAGAAGAATGGAAAAGGAAGTTAAAGAGGCACTTGAAGAAAGGGAATCATTGAAACAAGAATTAACAGAACTGGAAAAAAGCCGTGTGGAACTTTCAAAAACCGTTTTGTCCGCGAGAGAAGAAGCCAAAAAATTCACTTCGCAAATAGATGACATAGACAAGGAACTGCGAAAACTCGACACAGAATATGAGCAGGCTGACCGCCTACTAAATCAGCTTCAGCTAAACATCCAAACCTCACTCCTTCAACTCGAGCAACATCGCAACCAGCTAAGACAGTTCGGATACGTACAACCATTAGAAGTAAAACCAGAACAAGTAGAAGAAGCTGAAACATCCATAAAAATGATGCAGCTTGAACTAGAAAGAATAGGCGCAGTGAACCAGCTAGCCTTATCCCATTACGCAGAACAAGTCTCACGCTACAAAGAGCTTTCACTGAGATTAAACGAACTGGAAAGAGAGAAACAAGCCATAGTTCAGTTCATGGACGAAGTAGAACGCAAAAAACGAAAGGTCTTCATGGAAGCCTTCGAAAAAATAAACAATAACCTTGGAAAATACTTCTCAAAACTCACAGGCGGAGGAAACGCCATTCTAAAACTTGAAAACCCAGATGAGCCTTTTTCCGGCGGCATTGACATGATTGTCCAATTTCCAAGAAAACCTTCAATAGTTGTAAGCGGAGCCAGCGGCGGCGAACGCTCCGTAGCAGCAGTCGCCTTCATATTCGCCATAAAAGATTTCACTCCAGCCTCCTTCTACATCTTAGACGAGATAGACGCCCATCTAGACGCCTTTCACGTGTCGAGACTTGCAGACCTTCTTTTGGAAGAAGCTGAAAAAACACAGTTTATAGTTATCACCTTAAAGCCGGAAATGGTGAACAAAGCCCAAAAAGTCTACGGCGTTTACGGACGCAACGGCGTCTCAAACGTTATCTCAGCAAAATTCCTCGAGGTGCCCAGTTAATGTCTTCCACAACGCTAAAAAAGCCCTTCTATTTGCGTCCACCATGGAACATTCTCTTCGAGTTTCACAAACTTGAAAAGCTGACGCCATGGAACATAAACATAGCCTATCTTCTCACAACATTTCTCAAGGAAATGGATAAAACTGGACAGGTGGATTTTAGGGCTTCAGGCGTAGTCCTCGACTCTTCAGCCCTCATATATTTAATGAAATCTAAGCTTTTGCTAAAACTTGAAGAACCACCACCGCCACCTAAACCACCCCAAGAGTTTCTCCCTCCACCCCTTTTCCTACCTCTCAGATATGAGTTAACCTCCACAACAATCAAAAATTTGCTAGAAGTTCTAGATGAAGTCTTAAAAGGCGAAAAAATCCTTGGCATCAAAAAAATCGCTGAAGAACCAGTTCTCCCAACACCCTCAGAAATTTTCCCACAGCTGGACATATACCTGATGGAAATTGAAAGGCAAATGGAGAAGCTTTACGCTTCTCTTTTGAAGCGAGTAAAAGGCGCGGGAATAATAGAATTTTCCACTCTGGTTAAAGGTACTGAACGAATAGAAGCCATCCGCACTTTTATTCTTCTACTGTTTTTGGCGCAAGATGGTAAAGTTGGGTTATGGCAAGAAGAAGAGACTGAGGAAATATACATAACCGTAGGGGTTTCCAGTGCAGAAAATGGAAAAATTAACAACTAGTCAAAGCATTCTTCAAGATGAAAAAAGGCAGCATGAACTGGCTTTGCTAGAAGCCGCATTATATGTGGCTGGACGCCCCTTAACCCTAAAAGAGTTAGGTTCTATTTTGAAAACACGCTCAAAAAAGAAAGTTAAGACTTTGGCTAAAATTCTAATAGGAGAATATGCGAAAAGGAATTCAGCTCTTGAAATTTTAGAGTTGAAAGATGAAAGATATGTTTTACAATTAAAAGCTGAATTTACACCTCGCGTAAGAAGGCTGGTTAATAGACCATTGCTTTCTTCAGGACCTTTAAAAACGCTTTCTTATGTAGCCTATAGACAACCGGTTTCCCAGAAAAAGGTTGTTGAAGTGCGAGGACACCACGCTTATGGTCATATTAAACTTTTGAAGGAAATGGGTCTTGTAGCCAGCGAAAGGAAAGGACGCTCAGCAGTTTTAAGAACAACTGAATATTTTGCTGACTATTTCGGGTTAAGCCATGATACTGCAACCATGAAAAGAGAACTAAGACGTGTCTTCGGAGTTTTCTCCAAACAAGAAAAAACTCAACAGTAAAGAACGGATAGGTTTATATGACAAAAATGCAATGTAGTGAACACTACATTTAAAGGAAAGGGAACATTGAAATGTCAGTTTGCCATGGCGACCTTCACAAAAGAAAGCCTTCAGGCGGAAGGAAAAGAGCCTATAGGACAAAAAGAAAGTTTGAAAAAGGCTCTTTCCCAACAGAAACCATTTTAGGCGAAGTAAAACGAAAAGTTGTGAGAACAAGAGGCGGAAACCTAAAAATCAAAGTTCTAAGCACCAAATATGCATGTGTAACAAACCCAAAAAGCGGAAAAACCGAAAAAGTTGAAATTTTAAGAGTTGTCAGAAACCCTGCAAACGTAGATTACGACCGTCGAGGCGTAATAACAAAGGGCGCGGTGATTGAGACATCATTAGGATTGGCAAGAGCTACTTCTCGCCCAGGACAAAACGGAATAGTAAACGCTGTTCTCCTGAAAGAAAAGGAAAAAATTTAAACCATTACTGTGATTTGCTGCGAATTTTAACCAACTGTTTAGCAATCTTTTTTATGATTTTCTCTTTTTCCTCACTTTTCTTAATAAGAAGAAC
>CBETPM010000038.1:0-6794 GCA_965538135.1 Candidatus Bathyarchaeota archaeon | reverse complement strand
GTCTACCCCGCGGGGCTTCATGAAAACCTTAACATAATAGTTGCCGGGTCTTCCACTAACCTCTTGCACCTCCGCGTAAGTAAGCAGGTTCACATTTGGATTTCTCCCAACTTCAGCCATTCTCGGCGTTAAAATGCATTGAGCGCAGTCTAGGGTTGGAAAAACCTTTGTCAGTTTCGCCATGTTCCCACCTATGCTTGGTTTTCGCTCCACAAGATGAACTTTATAGCCTAAGTATCCAAGCTGAAGGGCTGCAGTGATTCCGGCAATTCCCCCTCCAATAATAAGAATTTCTCGCGAACCCTTTTCACTGATAGTTTCTAGAGGCTCAAGCAGTTTGCTTCGCTCATATCCTCCCCTAATAAGGCTTATGGCTTTCTTGGTAGCTTCAGCAGAAGCGTGGGGTCCGTGAACCCATGAGCATTGTTCTCTTATGTTTACAAATTCAAGCATGTAGGGGTTTAAACCAGCCCGTTCAAGGACGCTTTGAAAAGTTGTTAGGTGCATGCGTGGTGTGCAGCTGGCAACCACAACGCGGTCTAGATTGTTCTTTTTTATGGCTTCTAAAATCATTTCCTGGGATGGTTTTGAGCATAAATATTTATGCTGCTTTGCAACAACAACGCCTTCCCAGTTTTTGACAGCATCCACAACGGCTTTTACATCTACTACGTCGCCTATGTTTCCTCCACACTCGCAGACAAAAATGCCGATTCTAGGAGTTTCTTTTTCCATTTAACGTATTCTCCTCTTCTGCATGGTATATTTTGTCTCATAGAAGGGAAAACACTTATTAAAAATCTTACTCTCAACTTTCAGCGAATGGGATGGAAAATGAACGCTCAAGAACTCGTTCAAAAGCATAAACTTCTGGAGTGTATTCAATGCGGAATGTGCACTGGAAGCTGCCCCGTGGCAAAGAAGGCTAACTTGAATATTAGGCGGTATATGCGTGAAGTTGCAGCCTTTGGCAAGTTAACAATTCATCCTGAAAACGAGTTATGGAGTTGCACTACATGCTCAACGTGCGGTATCCGCTGTCCCAAAGATTTAGATCCTTTCGAGTTTTTGATTGATATTCGCAGCATGGCGGTTGAAGGCGGGCAGATTGCTCCTACAATCCGTGACGCATTGGAGAGCGTTTTTAAGAATGGCAATCCATGGGCTAGAATCCGCAGTAAACGTTCAGAGTGGAGCCAAGGCTTAAACGTTAAACATGTTTCTCAAGGAGCTGAAATTTTGTATTACGTGGGCTGCACTCCAGCTTATGATCCGCGAATCCAAAGCGTAGCCAAAAGCCTTGTCGCATGCTTTGAAAAGGCTGGGGTGAACTTTGGCGTTTTAGGCGATGAAGAGAACTGTTGCGGAAGCGAAGTTTACGGAATGGGGGAGAAAGGGCTTTTCGAGTTTCTTGTAGAGGAAAACATGAAAATCTTTAACAAATATAACATTAAACAAGTTGTAACCAACTGTCCCCACGGCTTTCACGCCTTTAAAAACCGCTATAACCAAACAGCCTTTGAACCGCAACATCACACACAATTTCTCGCAAAACTCATAGACGAGGGCAAGCTTTCCTTCACAAAAGAAGTGAACAAAAAAGTCATCTACCACGACCCATGTTTTCTAGGCAAACAAAATGGCATTTACGAAGAACCTCGAAAAGTCATCGAAAGTATTCCAAGCGTTGAGCTGTTAGAGTTTGACCGTTCGAGAGCTCGAAGTCTCTGCTGCGAAGGAGGCGGAGGAAGAATGTGGGTTGACATTCCAGGTCCACGGCTTGCGGAGATACGTGTAAAGAATGCTGTGGCTGCTGGTGCAGAAATCTTGGCTGTGGCATGTCCCTTCTGTCTGCTAACACTAGAAGACGCAGTAAAAACAACGGGAAACGAAGATAAAATCCAAGTAATGGATGTAGCAGAACTCCTAGCCCTTGCACTATAAAAACCTGCTTTTTATACTTACCCAAAATAAACAATTATTATTAAAACGATCAATGCATAAAATTCTCAAGTTTTTCGCTTGAAAAAGAAGGCTAAGGCTTCTGGAGAGAAAGAAGAGAATGGTTTTTATTGTCTTGTTTGCGGTCGTGAAATTGATAAGGGATGAATATGAAGGCTGCGGTGAACATGTGTTGGGAATGCTGGGACAACCAGCTAACTGAATAGGCTGAAATGATGTTTGGAGATACTATATAAGATGAGCAAAGAAAACAGCCTTTACGAGTGTATGCGGTGCGGTAGAAAAATATCCAAAGAAGAATATGAGACTTACGACGGTTTATGCGAAGAATGCTACCAAATAGAAATAGATGAATTAGACTATGAAGACGAATGACTCCACAGACATTTCACATATAAATAACCGCTTACCTAAACTATCAAAAGAAAGGAGCTGTTTAAATGGAAAACTGGGACCTAATAATTATAGGCGCTGGGGCAGCAGGCTTAGCTGCTGGAATATATGGCGCAAGAAGCGGACTAAAAACGCTGATTGTGGAGGAGAAAATGGTTGGCGGCACCACAGCAGACGCCCCCATAATAGAGAACTACCCGGGATTCGAAAGCATAAGGGGAACAGAACTAGCCCAAATGATGGCTGCACACTCTCGGAAAACAGGGGTAGCTATCCGCGAATTTGAAAAAGTAGTAGGCCTAAACCTTAAAGGCGAAAAGAAAACGGTAAAGACAAGCCGAGCAGCCTACGAGGCGAAAGCCATAATCATCGCTTCAGGCTCCCACTACCGAGAGTTAGGAGTGCCTGGAGAAAAGGAATTTCGAGGAAGAGGAGTAAGCTACTGCGGCATATGCGATGGACCACTTTTCAAGGAAAAACGTGTTCTTGTTGTTGGCGGCGGAAACTCTGCTGTGATTACTGCCCTCTACATAGCTGAGCTTGCTTCTGAAGTTAAGATTGCTCACAGAAGAGAAGCCTTCCGTGCTGAAGAGACACTGGTTAAGGCTTTGAAGCAAAAGGAAAATGTGGAGATTTTGTGGAGCACAGAGTTAAGGGAGATTAAAGGCGAAAGAGTTGTTGATAGAGCCGTGCTCTATAATAACAAAACCAAAGAAAACATAGAGCTATCTATAGACGGTGTTTTTGTCCAGGTCGGCGAGGACCCTAACAGCCAGTTAGCCAAGGAAGCTGGAGTAAAAGTGGACGAGAAGGGCTATATCATCATCGATATTCGCCAAAGAACTAACATAGCTGGAGTTTATGCTGCGGGGGATGTTACAAATCATCCTGTTAAGCAAGTCGGAACAGCTGTGGGGCAGGGCATAACAGCAGCTTTAGAGGCTTATGGTTACATTCGAAGACCCTATTATTACAAAGAGTAGAAAGTTTCCCAAAAGTATTATATTTTGGGATTTGCCTTTTAAAATACTTCTATTTGGCTAGTTTAGCCTTGCCTTCAAAGCCAGAGGAAAAGGGATTACAGTCCATGTATAAAATTGTAATAAAAAAGGAGTTAGCTCCAAATATTAAGTTAATTAAGGTTCTTGCTCCGGAAATAGCTGAAAAGGCCCAGCCCGGGCAATTCGTTATTTTACGAGTGGACGAAAAAGGGGAGCGGTTTCCCCTAACTCTTGTAGACTGGGATAAGGCGAGGGGAACGATTACATTGATTTTCCTTGAAGTCGGAGTTTCAACCAAAAAGCTCGGAGAGCTTGAAGAAGGTAATACAATTTTAGATGTCGTCGGGCCACTTGGAAATCCCAGCGAAATAAAGTATTATGGCACAGTTTGCGTTGTAGGGGGAGGTGTTGGTACGGCATCTACCTATCCAATAGCGCGAGCTCTTAAAGAGGCTGGCAACAAAGTCATTTCTATAATAGGCGCAAAAACAGCTGGATTACTAATACTTGAAAATGAGATGGCAAAAATTTCTGATGAACTTCACATTTCTACAGATGATGGAACAAAAGGGCAGAAAGGCTTCGTCAGCGATGTTTTAATAAAGCTAATTCAAGAGGGGTACAACCTTAACCTTGTATATGCCATTGGACCCGCGGTAATGATGCGAGCTGTTGCAGAAGTCACGAGGCCACATAACATTAAAACCATTGCAAGTTTAAACTCCATTATGGTTGATGGGATGGGCATGTGTGGTGCATGCAGAGTAACAATCGGTGGAGAAACAAAGTTTGCATGTGTGGATGGGCCGGAATTTGACGCGCATAAAGTGGATTTTGGAGAGTTGATAAAGAGGCAGATGAGTTTTATTATGGAGGAAAAAACTGCTTTAGAAAAATGGGAATCTGGGAGGCGTCTCTCAAGTGGGTGAAAACTCTAAGCCGAAAATCCAAAAGAAATCTGTGCCCATGCCAAAACAAGACCCAAAAGTTCGAATAAAAAACTTCAACGAAGTTACTTTTGGCTATACGGAAGAGCAAGCGTTAGCTGAAGCCAGCCGATGCCTACAATGCAAAAATGCTCCATGCATAAAAGGTTGTCCGGTGGAAATCGACATTCCAGCTTTCATTAAATTCATAAGAGAAAGAAAATTTGAAGAGGCAATAGAAAAGATTAAGGAGAAAAACAGTCTTCCAGCAATATGTGGACGCGTTTGCCCGCAAGAAGAACAATGCCAAAAACAATGCACTTTAGGTAAAGTAGGTGACCCTGTCAGCATAGGCCGTTTAGAAAGGTTTGTTGCCGACTGGGAGAGGCAACGGGGCTTTAGCATTCCAGATAAGCCATCGCCAACAGGTAAGAAAATTGCTGTTATCGGCGCTGGCCCAGCTGGGCTAACGGTGGCTGCTGACTTGGCCAAGCTTGGACATGAAGTTGTAATTTTTGAGTCTCTTCACCTTCCAGGCGGAGTGCTCATCTACGGAATTCCAGAGTTTCGTTTACCGAAAAGCATAGTGCAATCGGAAGTCGACTATGTTAAAAAACTTGGCGTTCAAATTCGCGTTGACCGCCTCATTGGAAGAACCTACACAATTCCTGAACTCCTTAAACGAGGTTTCGACGCCGTTTTCATAGGAACAGGCGCCGGTTTACCGCGGTTTTTAGGCATACCAGGCGAAAACTTGGGAGGAATATACTCTGCTAATGAATTTTTAATTAGAGTTAACTTGATGAAGGCTTACAGGTTTCCAGAGTATGACACACCAATAAAAGTTGGCAAAAAAGTTGCGGTTATAGGTGCTGGCAACGTGGCTATGGACTCTGCGAGGTCATCATTGCGTCTCGGTGCAGAGAAGGTCTCCATAGTTTATCGAAGATCAAGAAAGGAAATGCCAGCACGTAAAGAGGAGATAGAAAACGCCGAAGAAGAAGGTGTAATCTTCAAATTTCTGATGACTCCAACACGGTTTATCGGCGACGAGAAGGGTTGGGTTAAACAGATGGAATGTATCCGCATGGAACTTGGTCCTCCGGACGAAAGCGGAAGACGTAGACCTATTCCAATTAAGGGTTCAGAGTTTGTTATGGATGTTGACACAGTTATTGTTGCTATTGGGCGGACGCCTAACCCTATAATCCAGCGAACCACAGAAGGTTTGGAAGTTACACGTTGGGGAACTATAGTGACAGATGAGAATGGAAAAACAAGTATTGAGGGAGTTTATGCTGGCGGCGACATTGTGACAGGAGAAGCCACTGTTATCAGCGCCATGGGAGCTGGCAAAAAAGCAGCAAAAGCCATACACGAATACTTAATGAAAAAATAGTAATTTATGCTTGAAAAGCAACTAAATTGGATACCTTTATTTTTTATGGTAACTCTGTTGTTCTCTGCGGAGTTTATAGCCCCTATATAGGTTGAAATTTCAGTACGTTCGCTATTGTGAAAGATGAATTATTGGAGATTTCGAGGAGGCCAGATGATCATGGAGGCAAAACGCAACGAGCATCCTTTTTCGGAGTTTCTTTCATGAGGATGACTTTTTAAAGTGTTCATGCAACGTATTTGTGAACAATATGCGCGTCTTGTTTTGTAACTGTTTTATGATACTTTTAGTGGGGTGATAGCGTAAAATTTAAAAGTTTTACCTAATAAAGACGGTTCTCCAATGGTGAGATGGAATGTCTGCAGCGCTTAAAAAGGTAGCTGAAGAATTTAAGAGTATGGTTAGGGAAAAATTGGGAACAGTGCCTCCGCATATTGAAGCTATATGCGATAATGCCCCTGGAGTTGTAGCTCATTTTGTGCGAATGTATGGCGAAGCAACTAAACCCGGAGCCTTAGATACAAAGACGAAAGAGCTTATAGGCTTAGCTTTAGCTAGCGCTCTTGGTTGTAAGCATTGTATGACCTGGCACACTATATGTGCTTTGGATGCTGGAGCTACAAAAGAGGAAATATTCGAAGTTTTAGGTGTAGTAGCCGTTATGACTGGTGGTCCAGGTATTATAACTTGGTCCGAACCTGTTATAGAAGTTCTAAAAACCAAGGGTTTAATCTAAAACTTTACTTTCCCTCTTTTTTGCGCGAAGAAGGGGAGAGTTTGAACCGAAAATAATAGTTTTTCTCTGCAAAGACTTAGCTGAAGGCGCGACGGTAACTGAAGCGATGAAACTCTCAAGATGATAGCAGAGGCTGTTGTCACTTTAACATTTTAGGTGAGGGTTATAGGTAAGATTCTCTATTTCATAACTGACAGGGATCCACTAGGCATTCAGTTGGCTTTAGAACATAAAGGCGACGAAATTGGAATATGCTTATTTCAAGATGCGGTTTACTATGGATGAAAAGGACGAAAAGATCCCTCAGTGGCGGATGCCATAAGAAAGCGCATCCCCATTTATGTAGCTAACAAAGATGTGGAATTGCAGGGATTTAA
>CBETPM010000037.1:0-6850 GCA_965538135.1 Candidatus Bathyarchaeota archaeon | reverse complement strand
GACCTAACTCTAGGCTCGATAAGCGTCCATAACCATTCAACAAATTCCCGCAAGTTTTTGGTTTGTATGTAAACTTCACCTGGACCCGTTATTTGCGTTACTAGTCCTTCTCCGCCGAGCAATGTTTCTTTTAATCCTCCAAATTTGGTTACTTTGTAATTGCATGTGGCGCTGAAGGCTACCAGGTGGAAGTTGTCAACTATCAGCGTTTGTCCAGGCTTTAAAATATGCTTGTCTATGGCTCCGAAAGTGTTTATGAAGAGGGTGCCGTCGCCTGTGGCTTTTATCATGAATAGTCCTTGGCCGAATAGTCCTTTGGTGAAGCCTTCCCATTTAACGTCTAAATCAACATTTTCCGTAGACGCGATATAGGCAGCTTTCTGGATTATGTATCCCTGGTTTGGTTTAACTTCCAGAGTTTCTATGTCGCCAACCGGGGCGGAAACGAAAGCTACTTCTCCCGGTCCGTTAGAGGCTGTGTATTCGTTCACCCAGAAGGATTGGCGTCCAAAAAGTTTGAGGCTTAAGCTGCCCAAGAGGCTTTTCTCTCTTTTTCTTGTGTGAACTTCTATGTTTGGGTCCATATAGGTTAGCGAGCCGGATTCGGCTATTATTTTTTCGCCTTGTTCTAGATTGACGACTAGCATTGAATAGGATGGTTTATACTTTATTTCATATTTCATTTGTAGTTCCCTTTCCAATACTTGTGGGATGTTATTTTAAGTTTTGGTTTTCCAGCAAAAATGTTATTATGGTTTGATGTGTTATTGGTTTTGAGGGTCTGGGTTTGTTTGATCTGTTGGGGCTCATCGGATTGATTATTATTGGTTTGGTAATTATTTTTGTTATTCGTTTGCTTTTTGTTTTGATTCCTGCGGCTGTTGTCGCTTTTGTTGTTTGGTTTTTTACGGGAAGTCTTTGGTGGGCTGGGTTGGCGTTTCTTGTGGTTGCGGCTTTGTCTATTCTTAAAAAGTTGTAGGAGCGTTTCAGAAAACTTTTATATGTGATGCAGTCGTGGATATGGATAATTGAAATAAAAACGAGCGTCTGGTGCTTGCATGGAGCCTAGTAAGAAACCTCTGAATGTTCTTGTTAAGCAGTTAAACGCGAATATCGCGGTAGTTTTAAAGAATGGTTGTGAGTACAAGGGGAAAATGGTTAAGTGTGATGGGCACATGAATATTCTTCTTGAAGGAGCCACCGAATGCAGAGATGATCAGCTTATAACTAATTATGGGAACGTTCTGCTGCGGGGAAACAACATTCTTTACATACTGTTGGATGTTCACTGAAAGCTTAATTTTTTGGTTTTTCCAGTTACATAGTCTAAGGCTTCTTTAGGCTTAGTCTTTAAGCCGTGTTTTCGTTTGAAGAATTTTAGTATGTTTTTAACGTCGCGGATTAGGAGTTGTTGCGCATTGGGATGGTTTTTTGTTACGTATTGAGGCCAGTCTATGATTAGAACTTTGAGGTTTGGTTTTAGAAGGATGTTATATTCGCTTAGGTCTGCGTGGATGACGCCTGCTTTGCAGTAGGCTACGCGGATGTTTCTGAGGATTTCCTTTAGAACTTTTTGGGGTTTTGGGATTTCTTTCCATTCTGCGAGTTCTACGCCTTCAATCATTCCCATGGCTATTACGTGGCGGTTTTGGCTTATGGGTTTGGGAACTTCTACGCCTTTTGGGTGGACTAGTTTTAGAGCTTGAAATTCTTTTTCTGCTGCTAGTCGCGACTGGTAGAGCCAGTGCGTATGCCATGTTGTGTAGCCTCTTTTTCTTATGGTTTGGCGGAAGCTTATTCTCCCCAGTCTGTGGAATTTCACGGCTATTCTTTCGCCTTTTGGGTTTAGAGCGTCATAAACGTCTGATTCTTTGCCTACGCCGAGAGGTTTTCCGAAGGATTCTAAGACTTCTCCTTTGACGAGGGCGTTTATCGCCAAGCAGTCGTAGCCTGTGTAGTTTAGAGTGTAGCCCACGTAAGGGACGCGGCTTCCGCGGATCAGCCGCATTTTTAGAAGGCGGTTTATTCTGAATTCTGTTTCTTCGGAGGCAAATTTTGTGTATTTCATTATGGTTTCTTTTGGGACGAATTCATGTTTGCTCATGGCAGCCTCTATAACATGTAACACTCGGAAATCTTCGCCTTCTAAATTGCGAAACACCTGGACTGCGTCTTCAACCGACATAGCTATGTTAAAAAATATGTTTGTTTAACTATTAAGAGTAAGCGGTTATTCGACTGTTATTGTCTCTGTCTTTTCTAGGCTTTCTTTTATGGCTTCTTTTAGGTTCATTCTTTTTTCAAGAGATTCAATTTGTTCGAGTTTAGCTTTGGTTGCTGGGTGTTTTGTGAGGAAAAGGGAGCAGCAGTCTTTGTAGGACGTTACGGAAATTTGGAAGGTTCCAATTTTTTTGGCTAGTTCTACTATTTCGTTTTTCTCGTAGGTGAGTAGAGGTCTGAATATGGGTAGGGATGTTGCTTTGCTTACTATTGCCATGTTTTCGAGGGTTTGGGAGGAGACTTGTGCAAGGTTTTCTCCACTTCCGAGGGCTTTTACGCCGTTTTGGTTAGCTATCTCCTCAGCGACTCTAATCATGAACCTTCTAAAGAGAATTAGCCTATATTTTGGTGGAGCTTCTACGGCTTCGGCTTCGAAGGGATAGAAGGGGACGAAGTATATTCGGGACTTAAAACAGTATTGAGTGAGAACTTTTGCTAGGTTTAGGATTTTGGCGTTTTTCTCTTTATCGAATTTTTGGTAAGCATGGAAGTGTAGAAAGTCGACTTGGCATCCGCGTTTCATTAGGAGCCATGCAGCCACCGGAGAATCTATTCCTCCAGATAGTAAATGCAGAACTTTTCCAGAAATTCCCACTGGTAGACCGTATAAGCCTTTAATTTTTCTGTCGAATAGGTAGGCTTTTCCGTCGGCGATTTCCACAAAAATTTCTTTTTCTGGATTTTTTAGAGAAACTTTAGCATCAAACTTCTCTACAAGATAGGCGCCTAATTCTCGGTTTACATCCATAGAAGTGAACGGCAAGGTTTTGTCTGCTCTTTTCGTTGAAACCTTCACTTTAGCGCCTTCTTTTAGTTGGAATTTTTCAGCGGTTAAGTTTTTGATGCTTTCTATGGTGGGTTCTGTGGTGAAGCAAAAGGCGAACCATGCAATGCCCAAAACTTTCATTAGCGACTGTTCAAGTCTGACTAAATCCGTTTTTTCATCTAGTTCTAAAATTATTCTTCCATGAATTTTTCTGATTTTTCTAAACTCTACTCCTTCCAAAGCTTTCCTTATATTTTCAACTAGTTTTTTCTCGAAGGCTGGTCTGTTTAAGCCTTTTAGTCCAAGTTCTCCGTAGTGGATTAGAACGCAGTTGAACACAAACATAGTAATTTTCAGCAAATCTTTAAAAGTTTCTATCTTCATTTTCGATGCATTTATAATGGGTTTGAGGAGCATTTAGGAGCAGATGAGCGGAAAATGAGAGATTGGCGGCTGCTAAAAGTTAGGACGTATAATGCTTTTAGAAACATGGCGATTGACGAAGCCATTTTAATGGCAAGAATAGAGAATCTTGTTCCCAACACTTTAAGGCTGTATTGTTGGAAGCCTTCAGCAGTTTCCATAGGAAAATTCCAAAACATCCAAAACGAGGTTCAACTGGAAAACTGCCGAAAACACGGCGTGGACGTTGTTAGACGCATAACAGGCGGAGGAACAGTCTACCACGACGCTGAAGGCGAAATCACCTACAGTGTAGTTGCCGACAAAGAAGATTTGGAAGTTGAGAACATAGCAGACGTTTATTCGAAAGTTTACAGTGGAATAGCTGAAGCTTTGGAAATTTTGGGTTTAAAATCGGATTTTAGTCCTGGCAGTGAAAAGACCTGCCCAAACTTGACAGTGGAAGGGAAGAAGATCTCTGGAAGTGCTCAATGTCACAAGAAAGGCGTAGTGTTGCAGCACGGCACTTTGCTAATGGATGTGAACTTGGAGAAAATGTTTACTTTTCTACGGGTTCCATGGGCAAAAACTTGCATGGAAATTGTAAACGTTGCCAAAAACAAAATCACTTCAATAAGGAAAGAGCTGGGAAGAGGAATATCCATAAAGGAAATGGAAAAAGCACTAGCCAAAGGCTTCGAAAAAGCACTAAGAATAAGACTGGCAAATTCTGAATTAACACCTTACGAAAGCGAGCTTGCAGAAAAACTCTACAAAACAAAATATTCAACAAAAGAATGGAACACCCATGGAAAAATTATACAGGAAGCCATCTCTATTGGTTAATTTTCAAGTAAAAACCTAGAGAGGGTATCGAATTTACCAAGAAAAAACCCCTTAAATTCACTGTTTTTCAAATCTCCATTTAACGCCTTCAGGGGTATCCTCAACTATTATGCCCATAGCCTTAAGCTGCGCTCTTATCTTATCTGCAGTTTCCCAATCCTTCGCTTTTCTCGCCTCTTCCCTTCTCTTGATAAGTTCTTCAGCCTCTTTAGGCAAACGCCCTTCTTTTTCAATCCTACCGATAACCCCTAAAACCTCGTCAAACCTCATCATTAACCCATAAACTTCCTTTGCTTCTTCCCTGCTAAGCAAATTATCATCCATAAGCCTGTTCACATCCCGAACAAAATCGAAAAGGGCAGCTAACGCTACACTAATATTTAAATCATCATCCATAGCCTCCTCAAACCCCTTCTTCACCTGATTTATCAACGCTTCAACTTCTCCGCCAGACCCTTTTCCATCCGCGTCCAAAAGCCTCCTAACAAAATTCCTTAAACGCTCAATCGCACCCTTCGCAGCTTCCAAACCTTCAAAAGTGAAGTTCAGCTGCTGCCTATAATGAGTTGAAATAAGCAAATAACGGACAGCCTTGGGGTCATGACCCATCTTAATAAGGTCTCTCAAAGTGTAATAGTTGCCAAAACGTTTCGCCATTCGCTTCCCTTCAACAAGCAAATGCTCATTATGAAGCCAATAATTCACAAACCGCTTACCAGTAGCCGCCTCACTCTGAGCAATCTCATTCTCATGATGCGGAAAAATATTGTCAACACCGCCACAATGAATATCCAAAGTTTCACCCAAATACTTCATAGACATAGCCGAGCACTCAATATGCCACCCAGGACGCCCCTTACCCAACTCCGTCTCCCAAAAAACATCCCCATCCTCCTCATCCCAAGCCTTCCAAAGAGCAAAATCCCTAGCCTCCTCCTTACCATACTCGTCAACCTTCACTCTAGCGCCTGGCTTAAGCTCCTCCACTTTAATCTTCGAAAGCTTACCATAATCCTTAAACTTGGAAATATCATAATAGATGGACCCGTCCTCGCCTCTGTAGGCATAACCCTTCTCCATCAACTTCTTAATCAAAGCCACCATTTCAGGAATATGCTCCGTCGCCCTGGGATAAAACTCAGCCTTCTCAATGTTTAACGCCCCAATATCTTCAAAAAACGCCTCAGTATAATACTTGGTATACTCCCTAAGCGAAATCCCCTTCTTCCTAGAAGCCCTAATAGTCTTGTCATCCACATCAGTAATATTCATAACCTGCACAACTCCAAACCCTCGATACTTCAGCCATCTTCTAAGCAAATCCTCAAAAACAAAAGCCCTAAAATTCCCAATATGCGCATAATCATAAACCGTAGGCCCACAAGTATACATTTTCACCTTACCCTTCTCTAAAGGAACAAACCTCTCCTTCCTCCGCGTCAACGTGTTAAAGAAACGTATATTCTCTCTTGAAGCCTCCATGGCTTTCCCTAAAGAATACCAACAAAAGCCCCTTAAAGCCTTTACCCGAACCTAAAACCCTCACAAACAAGCCTCAAAAGGCGCAGCTCTTCCATAACCACTATAAACCTTAAAAACTCCTTATGAAACCCACTCAAAACTTCCTCATGACCGTCCAAACAAGCTCACCCTCTATCAAACATTAAAGAAGGAGGACATCATCGTCTTTTGGCGAACCACACAGCCAATTCCGTCATCGAGGAGAAAGGAGAAGGCTTCGAAAAACGGAAAAACCGATTCAAGGCCATGTGGTTCAACTTTCAACCTTCGCCCTCCAAGCATCGTAAGACTTAAGACAGCAGTCAACTATAAAAACTTTACTAAATAACTAGAATATACAAACGAGAAACGCGTTTAGCCTATGGCTAAAATTCCTTCAAGAATCTTTTTCTCTGGAATTCCTAATTGCTTAGAAAGCCATGTTTTCAGCATGGACGTTGGTTTTGGAAGTTCGCCGCTGTAGGTTATCACTTGATTGTTTTTTAGAGCATCCACTTGAAATGTTTTTTCGGTGTCTCTGTATAAGAAGGAAACTGTTTGGGCTTGATTGGCTAGAGTTTGGAAGTCTTCCCACTGCTTACAGCGCAAAATAACTGGAGGACCACGCATTCGCCCAGCAGTTATTTCTTCTGATTCTTTTTGAGAAGGGGGCTGAACAGGTATTTGCGCTTCTTGAGACGCAGATAAATAAGTGATTAAATTCGCTATCTCAGTCTGTAGTGTGGTCAATCTTTTTTCAACCTTCTCTATCTTTCCGCCGAATTCGCCAGCGTCTCCAAGTTTTTCTGTTATGGTGCCTAACTCATTTATCAGTCGGTCCAGGTCTTTTTCATGCTCTTTTAAGACATTCACTATGAAGTCTAAGGCTTCTAAAGCTTCGTCCTTGGATGGGCTTTTTCTAGACATCGTCTTTCTCCTTTTTCTACTTTACTAAATTCCTTTCTTTATAAATAAACCTAGCGAATCCTTAAAACATATCCATACGAAGACGTATACGTACATATTGAAAATTAAAACTTGTGTTAGAAAGTTTTT
>CBETPM010000036.1:0-7023 GCA_965538135.1 Candidatus Bathyarchaeota archaeon | reverse complement strand
TTCTTCTTTTTTGCGTTTTCTTCTGGAGCGTATGTCTATGGCAAGCATCATGATATAGGGCATTAGCAAGTATGCGGTTGCGATAATCGGATTGTGAAACAGTGTAGCCATTGTAAATATGTGGCTGCTTACTTCTTCATTATATGTTACCAATGTGTCTTGGATAACAAAAGCCACAAAGGTCAATGTTAAGCATACAAAGAACTGCACAAGCACGCTTCTTTCTTTTCCAAGAATCACGGAGGGAATGGCTGAAGATAGAACGAAAACCCATGCAAACGCGTATATGAACACTAGCACGTCCACTCTTGAGGATAGCCAAACAGCCCCAGAAGGCCAAAACATGCTGATGTAGGAAATAACCGTGGTTACTGCTATCTGTGTAAAAAGCTGATAGCTAACCATCAAAGTCCAGGCAATCGAAATGTATAGGGGGGTGGCTATTGCTGCTTTTCCCAAAGCTTTTGCCTCTCTTCGGTGTATTTTAATTTTTACATCTTATATCTTAAGGTTTTACGCTACTGCACTCTCTATCTAAAACCATACCAAACAACTTAAACAAGGAAAGACTTATCCACTGAGACTTGACACGGTATTAGAACAGGTGAAGGATGTTATAAATGGCGGCTATTAGGAAGCTAACGACCAAAAATATAGCTTTAACTGCATGCTTCGCAGCCCTATATGCAATCTTATCCTTCATGCCAATATCACAGGTAATAGGCTTAGTCGGAAAAAAAATCACTGCAACAACTATTATCGCACCTATCATCGGCATAACAATAGGACCATATCTTGGAGTGCTTTCTTCCTTTTGTGGAGGAATCTTGGCGCTGCTCTTTAACTTTTCCTTTTCTCCACCAAGTTTGGTTGCAGGGGCTGTCGCGTCATTGTTTGGCGGCTGGCTTTCTAATGGAAACCGAAGTTTTTGCATATTCACCTATCTTTCACTACTATTCTTTTTTGGATTTTACCCTTTTGTGGGGCCTGTTTGGCTTTATCCACTTTTAATGTGGTTTCAAATAGTTGGCTTCTTAATTTTAATCTCTCCATTACAATCTAAAGCTTCCAAAAATCTCAACTCCGAAAACACTATCGGATTGACTTACAGTCTTTTCATAGTTTCACTAACTTCAACTTTAGCCAGCCAGATTGCCGGTTCTTTAACTTATGAAATTATTTCCTGGCCCATTTTTATGGCTAATGTAAATGCCTGGAAAACAGGGTGGGAGATTTTAACCTTCCTCTATCCTATTGAACGTTTATTCATAGCATTTGCCTCCGCCATCATTGGCGCACCAATTTACAAAATTCTGCGAAAAGCAGAGTTATTTAATAGAAACTGAAATCAGCCTTTTTTGGAAGAGCTCCCATAAATATGCACTCTTTCTGCGGCATGACCATATCCTCAGAATCATAAACACTGTCACTAAATTCTACAGGAGCCTCCCTAATCAACACGACTGGTGTTTTCTCTGCTGCTTCGCCCATAAGTAGATGAGCTGCAGAAGCCAAGTCATCAGCAACCGCATGCCGCGTAATGATTAAAGGCTTACCGTAAAGGTCTTTTTCTCCTCTGCAATCCTTTACTGGCTTAAAACCAGCAACTGCCAAAGCCAAACCAGTGGTACCGATTCGAAGGGGAATTAAGCCGCTGTCCACAATCAAAACAGCAACTTTCTTACCCGTTTTGCTTTTTATTTCATTTCTAATTTTTTCCGCCCATTTTGCCATGTTATGAAGCCACAAAACCACATAGTTTTCTGGAGCGTTCTTGTTGTCTATTCCCGCGTTAGCAGTTAAAACTCCATTTTTCAATGTTAACACTGCTTTTTCCACTCCACCACAGATTTCATCTGCTTCGCGTAAAATCAGCTCTGCATATTCGGGTTTTAAAGAAAAACGTTCTGCGAGTTCCGCGGCTTTTTTTGAAGGCTTAACATCGTTTAATTTAACTAAGCGTCCTTCCGCGTACGCTACAATTTTGGAGGTTAAAGCCAAAATGTCTCCATCTTCCAGTTGCAAATCTTGTTTTTCCACAGATTTGAGAATAACATCTACAATGTTGTTGTTTGGTCGGATTATTCTTGTTTTAATCGCGTATAATTTCAAGTGTTATCCTCCATGAATAACTGGTATGAAAACTATTTCATCTTCGTCTTTGAGCGTGGTTTCTAAACCGTTTAGTACGCTGATTTCCTTCCCGTTTATAAGAATTAAGGCGTTGGGTCGTGGGTCTTCAAGCTCATTGTCAATCAGAACTTTTTCAAGTTTAGGCATTTTCTCGGCGATTTCTTTAACAATATCCTTTACTGTGGCGTACTCCTCAATTTTAAGGAGTAGTTTATCCTTACATGCAAAATTTCGAAAAGCTCCGATAAATTTTACAGTTACAACCATAAGCTGTTCTCCAGAAGTTTTACAAAGCAACAATCACAGTAATATCATTTACATTTGTGCCCGTTTGCCCGGTGAAAATCAGGTCTCCCAGTTTGGAAAAGAAGTTGTAAGAATTATTCTCCGCTAGATATTCTTCTGGGGCTAAACCCATTTTCCTGGCCTTGGCTAAGGTTTTTCCATCCACAATTGCTCCTGCAGCATCTGTAGGCCCATCAACTCCATCAGTGCTCAAAGAAGCCAAAACTGCCCCCTCTATACCGCTGATTTTTCTTATAGCAGCTAATGCCAACTCCTGATTTCTTCCGCCCAAACCATCGCCAGTAACAGTCACTGTGGTTTCTCCGCCAGCAACTATTGCAGCGGGCTTTTTAAGCGGATTTCCAGATGCGTTTATCTCTTGGATTATGGAAGCCATCATAATCCCAGCATGTCTTGCTTCTCCCTCTAAAGTGGCGGTTAACAAAAGAGTGTTTGATCCTTCAGCTTTTAGATAGTTGTATGCTGCGATGCTTGCGGTTCTGTTGTTTCCAAGGATTACGTTGAAAACTTTTTGGAATGCCTTGTCATCAGGTTTAGGTGTTTCTGGAATAATGCCCTTTTCTCCGTCTGATAAAACCTTTCGTATAGAAGCTGGAGCTTTCGCCCACAAGTTGTATTTTTTCAGAACTTTTATGGCATCTTTAAAGGTTGTGGAATCTGGAACGGTGGGGCCGGAAGCAATAAAATCAAGGGGGTCGCCGATGACATCAGAGAGGATAAGGTTTAGAATTGTGGCTGGATAAGTTTTTTTTGCAAGCCAACCTCCCTTAATACTGGAAATATGCTTCCTAACAGTGTTAATTTCGTTTATGGTTGCACCGGATTTAAGAAGCATATCAGTAATTTCTTTCTTATCAGCTAACGAAACATCTTTTCGAGGAAGCGGCATAAGACTTGAACCACCACCAGAAATCAAACAGATTACCAAATCATTTTCTTTAGCTTTTTCCGCCAACTCTACAATGCGTTTTGTTCCTTTAACACCAGCTTCATCGGGAACGGGGTGGCTTGCACCCTGAAACTTTATGATTTCTGTTTTGTGAATGCAACCATGAGGAACATTTACAAGACCATCCTTTATATGGTCGCCTAAAATTTGTTCTAAAGCCTCAGCCATTGAACCGCTTGCCTTGCCCCCGCCAACAACATAAACATTTTCAAAATAATTTAGGTCAAAAGAGTAATCGTCTACTAGAAGTTTTGAGTTTTTTAACTTAACCTTTAATTTTATTATCTGTTTAGGATCTATGGCCTTTAAAGCATGTTCAAGGCTTGTTAGAGCCAGCATTCTAGCTTTTCTGTCAAAGGGAGTTTCGCCATTTTTTACAAGGGCTTCTTTGTTTTTTATGACTGCCATGGGCTAAACCATTGTTATTTGCTTATTTGCTGCGTAAGTGTAATAAGTTAATGTTAATAAAGAATTTTGCAAGCCGAATGCGTGGTGAATTATATGCAAAAGCCGAAAGTTTATGTAACCCGTGAAATTCCAGAAAGAGGTTTAAAAATAATTAAGGAACGGTTTGACGCTGAAGTTTGGCCGGAGTATGCTCCACCGCCAAAAAGTGTAATCATCGAGAAAGCGCGGGATGTGGACGCTTTAGTTTCGCTTTTATCTGACAAGATAGACGCAGAAGTTTTTGACGCAGCACCAAAGTTAAAAATAGTCTCTCAACTGGCTGTAGGTTTTGATAACATAAACGTTAAAGAAGCCACAAAAAGAGGTATATACGTAACTAATACACCCGGTGTTTTAACTGAAACCACGGCGGATTTTGCTTGGGCTTTGTTGATGGCTGTGGCGAGACGTGTGGTTGAAGCAGACAAATATGTGCGCAGCGGACAGTGGACGGTTGGTTGGCATCCCAGTATGCTGTTAGGAAGAGATGTGTATGGAGCAACGATAGGCATTGTGGGTGCGGGAAGGATTGGACAAGCCGTAGCCAGAAGGGCAAAAGGATTCAACATGAAAATACTCTATTATGATGTTGTTGCAAGACCAGAAATAGAAAAAGAGCTAGATGCAAGGCGTTTAGATCTAGGCACTCTTTTAAGAGAGGCAGACTTTGTCAGCATCCATGTTCCACTAATGAAAGAGACTTATCACCTAATAAACGCCGAGAAACTGAAACTTATGAAGAAAACAGCCTATCTAATAAACAATGCGCGGGGACCAGTAGTCGATGAAAAAGCGTTGTATGACGCCTTAAAAGAGGGAAGAATTGCTGGCGCTGGTCTTGACGTTTTTGAACAAGAGCCAACGCCTGTGAATAATCCTTTACTTAAACTGGACAACGTTGTTGTAGCTCCGCATATTTCAAGTGGAAGCTATGAGACACGCTCAAAAATGGCTGAAATGGTTGCAGAAAATTTGGTGGCATTCTTTGAAGGAAGACAACCGCCAAATCTTGTAAACCCTGAAGTGATGAAAGTGAGACCTTTGTCCAAAATTATTTAACGTAAATTTAAACGGGATTGCAGTGCAATAGTTAAATACTTCCTTTTTTAACTTTTTACATTATTTCAGTCTAAAAATGGTGATTTAAGTGGGTTCTATATTTGCCGAACGAATGAAAAGTTTAGGAACTGAAACCGCTTTTGAAGTTCTTGCAAAGGCTAAAGCCCTTGAAAGACAGGGCAAGGATGTTGTGCATTTAGAGATTGGCGAGCCAGACTTTGACACGCCGAAAAACATTAAGGAAGCCGCTGTAAAAGCCCTTTATTCTGGTTATACGCATTACACGCCTTCCGCTGGCATTCCTGAATTGAGAGAAGCTATCGCAGAATACATCTCTAAAACAAGACAGACAGAAGTTGACCCGGAAGAGGTCGTTGTAACTCCGGGTGCAAAGCCCATAATGTTCTTCAGCATTCTCGCATGTGTGAACTCTGGTGAGGAAGTTTTGTATCCGAATCCTGGTTTTCCCATATACGAGTCTGTGATAAAATTTGTTGGCGCTAAACCAGTGCCCATACCGCTTTTGGAAAAGAACGATTTTCGGCTTGATCCTGAATATGTTAAGGAGAAGATAACAAGCAGAACTAAGATGATTATTTTAAACTCGCCGGAGAACCCAACTGGCGGAGTTTTGACGAGAGAAGATTTGAAGGTTATAGCTGACTGCATATCTAATCGAGACGATGTCATTGTATTGTCGGATGAGATTTACAGCCGAATAATCTATGAAGGAGAGCATGAAAGCATTGCTTCTCTTCCTAAAATGAAGGATAAAACCATTATTCTTGACGGTTTTTCAAAAACCTACGCTATGACTGGATGGAGACTTGGATACGGCGTTATGCGAAAAGATTTAGCCCAAAAAATCGCCCAGCTTATGACCAACTCCAACTCTTGCACCAATACCTTTGTTCAAATGGCTGGAGTTGAAGCATTAAAGGGACCCCAAGATGAAGTCAACAGAATTGTTGCGGAATTCAAAAAGCGAAGAGAAATAATAATTTCAGGATTAAACAATATTAAGGGCATAACATGTAAGAAACCTCACGGAGCTTTCTATGCTTTTCCAAACATAACAGGAACAGGAATGGATTGCCGCAAACTTTCGGACTATTTGCTTAACGAGGCTGGAGTGGCTGTTTTGCCAGGGACATCCTTCGGAGAATATGGTGAGGGTTATTTGCGCTTGTCTTTCGCTAATTCTATTGAAAACATTAAAAAGGCTTTGGAAAGAATTTCTAAAGCTCTTGAAAAGGCATAATCCTTTAATCTTCTATTTTTTCTCCTGTCATGGTTTCAACTATGTCTGAGGCTAACTGGATTAGGTTATCTGCCTTTTTTATTGCCTGTTCGCCGTCAGCCTCGCCTAACTGCGCCATCCGCTGAACCATAATCTCTACTTCTATTAGGCATCTTAAAACTGGGTCGTGTATTGTCTGGGATTGGCGTGCGGTTTCTCTTATGATGTTCTCTATAAATGCTGGTTCTCCAAGGCTATAGTATATGGCGTTTCTCGCTTTTCTTATGGCTTCTAAAACCATACTTGGAGCCATGTAAGGCATTTTTCTCGCTGCTTCCAGCTCGGCTTTTGCTTCTCGTAAATAGCGAAGTGCCCATCCTCTTCTATACGCGTCCATCATGCTCGGCTAATCCTCTTCTGCGGTTTTTAATGATTGAAAACAAGTTTTAAAATGTTACCCAGTTTCTCTGCTCTCAACATATGAAGATGAAGAATGCATTCTTGAAAAGACGTTTGTTATATAACCTGCAATTTGATTTCTAACCTTTGGCGTAGTTCCTCTAACAAGCATTTTAACGCTATGTTTGTTGTGTTCAAAATCATTGGAAAATTTGTTGGGAAAACGTCTAATAAGCTCTTTGGCTACTCGTTTAATATATTCTGTCCGCACACTTCCCAAACTTTACGCTCCTCCACTTGCTGTGTTAACTGCATTCTCTCTTCAACCGCTTTAGTTATGCAAAGTAAACACTCATAAACAACAACACTAATTTAACTTTACCCCAAAAAAGGCTTCAAAATTCTTTGCTATTTGGTTTGCAACTTCGGAAACATTCATTTTTTTAATTTCCGCTACAGCTTCAACAACCATGGGAATAAAAGCTGAAGT
>CBETPM010000035.1:0-7051 GCA_965538135.1 Candidatus Bathyarchaeota archaeon | reverse complement strand
CTAAACTCAACTGCCCATTTTATGTGTGTTGGAAGAATTTTGAAGAATTCTTCTATTTGTTGGGGTTTGTAATCCATTTTTGGTGGAAGCTGGATGAGTATGCAGCCGAGTTTTCCGCTTAAACGCAGAGGCTCCATAAGCTCTACAAATTTCTGAAGGTCTTCCTCTACGCCTTCATTTATGTCAAGTTTCTTTGTGTGAGTGATTAGTTTTGGCAGTTTTGCGGTATAGACGAAGCCTTCTGGCGAATATTTTACCCAACCCATAACTGTTCCTTTAGTCGGATATCCATAGAATGTGGAGTCGATTTCTACTGTTTTGAAGACTTTTGAATAGGCTCTGAGTAAGCTCTTGTCCTTTTCAGTGTAGAAGGGTCCTACCCAGTCTCTGTAGCTCCATCCGGATGTGCCCAGAAGAATCTTGTCTGTAAATGAATTCAACAGCATCACCCTATTGTGGAACTTAATGCTTCTATTACTTCGCTGACATTATTGTATGTTTTTTCTGGGATTGTTTGGAGAGCCTCAGCTACGCGTATTCTTTTTTCTTTTGTTAGGTCAAAGAGTTTCCATCCTTGGTGTTGTATTAAGGCGTGTTTTGTTGTTGGAAATTGTGCGTCTTCTTTCAGCACGTCTTCTAACGAGGCGAGGCCTGTGTGTTTTGTGATTTGTGGAAATTTGCCAGTTTCTTTGTATATTTTGAGTCTGGCTGCGTCCTTGTACATTCTGACGAAATGGAAGCTTAAGATTATCTTTTGGAAGGTGGCGCTTGTGGCTTTCTTGTCTATTTCGACGAGCTCTTCATGGCTGGTAGATGTTGTGTTGTCCCTTGCCAAACAGCCGTGAGTAAAGTATGTCGGATTTATAAGCTGGAGTTTCACCTTTCGAAAGGTCAACGCAATGGATCATGTTATGATCTTGCATAGTTTTTACAAGTTCTAATGGCAGCTTGGAAGGTGATGTCCCTCGGATTTCGAGGGCAAGCCTTAGTTGTCCAAGGTTTATGGAATTTAGTAAATCTTTTAAATGCTTGATGTTATTTTTGCTAAAGGTAAATTTTGGTGGTGTTTGTAAGTGCAGGACTGGAGCTTTTAGTATTGTACATATTTGCTTCATTTTTTCTAGGGTTTCTAGGGCTTCGGGGTTTGGTTGAAGCTTGTTTATATGTGTTATTGTTTTATGGGCTCTTACGGTGAATTGAAAGTCAGATGGGACAATTTTGCGCCATTTTTCCACCTCTTTCATTGGGGGCAACTCGTAGAAGGTGGAATTTATTTCCACAAAGTTGAAGGCTTTGGAATAAGCCACCAGCGGGTGGATTCCTGGAATTTGGAAGTATGCCCATCCGCCTGTGCCGATGAGATATTCGGTCAAAACTTGCCCTTCTTTTAATGGCGTGTTTTCACTTTTACTTTACTCTCTCCAGGTATTAAATTATGCTTTCCTGGTAAAGGTTTATTTGGGATTTTGCGTCCTTTCTTACTTGCAGTTCGGAGAGTCTGTCTTGTCTGTTTTGTCAGCTGAAGGGGTGAGGCGTCTTTCGCTCGGCGTCTCAGTAGTGGATGATGTATTTCCAGGTTTTGAGGTTGGGGATTTTGTTGTCTTGTATGGTGCTGATGCTTCTTTCGTGAGTTTCGTTTTGTGTGTCCGTAGTCAGCTGCCGCTTGTGAAGGGCGGTTTAGCGTCGTCTGTGGTTTTTGTTGACGGCGGGAACTCCTTTAGCCCTTATTTGATTGCGGATATCGCCAGAAGTTATGGGTTGGACTCGCAGAAAGCGTTGGAGAGGATTTATGTTTCAAGGGCGTTTACTGCTTATCAGCTGTCTTCACTTATTTTGGAAAAGCTTGAGCCCTTTATGAATGGCAAAAAGGCGAGGCTGCTAGTTGTTTCTGACGTCGCTTCACTATTTTTTGATAGGGATATTCCGAAAACCGAGGCTAAGGATCTGTTTATGAAGGTTTGTGCAAAGCTTTCAGACATAGCCTCGAAAAAGAATGCTGTGGTTTTGGCGACTTACTATCCCGAAAGAAGATCCAAGCGGGGTCTGTTTTTCGAGGCAGTCTTGTTTGGACGTTCTAATGTTGTTGTTAAGTTTGAGAGGAGAGGAAAAGTTTTGAGTTTTGTTTTGCAGGATCACCCGCATATTAAGCCTTTTAGCATAGATTTTACGTCTGACGAGGTTCCTTTAACAAAGTATGTGGAGGTGTAGTATGATGGGAAGAACTGTTCCCTCTTATAGGCAGGCTTTGGATGCTGAGATAGCCCGTTGGGAGGGTTTTCGGAAGGCTTTAAGAGGCAAAGACGTTGAGGCTTTTGACAGGATGATGAATGCTTGTAAGGCTTATGCATCTGCTGGGGGCATGGCAACAAGACCCGTTTTGGCTGAGGCTATGTTCATGTCAATTTTGCTCAGCCAGCAAAAAGAGTTGATGGAGATTAGAGAGAGCCTTGAACGACTGGAGAAACAACTTCGTAAAGCTTAATGCGGTTAAAGGCTGGCTTTTCGACGTTTATCCTTCTGGCCCCAATGAGGTTACAGTGTGGGTCATTGCTGAGAACGGCGAGCGCGTTAGATTTGCGGACAAGTTTGTTCGTAAGATTTATGTTTCTGGAAAGTTTTCTGACTTGAAAGTTTTGGCGGATAAGCTTAGTGGTAGCAGGTCTGTGGCTGGTTTGCGTTTTGTTGAGAAGTATGCGGATTTTATGGAGGCTGCAAAGAAGAAGGTTTTGGAAATCGACATGAAGGATTATGGGCGGATTTCGTTTTTTGCGAGGAAGATTCTGCGTTTGGGCGGTTATGAAAGGTATCGGCTGTTTAATGTTGATGTGCCTGTTGCGCAGGCTTACTTGTATGCGAGGAATATTTTCCCTTTAGCCCATGTTCTTGTTGTGGATTCTTGCGGTAGGCTTGGTTATGAGCTTCTCGATTCCGTTGATAGTTGCGAGTATGCGGTTCCCCCTTTACGTTCTATGCGGCTGAACGTAAACGTCAAAAAGGAAGGGTTTTCTCCGAAGTTTTCGGATAAGGTGGAGAGCATATCCTTAGACACAGGTAGCAAGACAATTGTCATTAGCGATGGAGGTGAGAGGGATAAGATTTTGGCGCTTGTAAAGGCTGTGCAGGAAGAAGACCCGGACATTATTTTTACGCATGGTGGTGATTCATTTTTGTTTCCATATTTGACTTATCGCGCTTTCGTTAATGGTGTTCTGGACCGTTTTGTTTTGAGCAGAGAGAATATTCCTTTAAAAGCCAAGAAAAGTCGTGGTAGGAGTTTCTTTTCTTATGGCAGGGTTTATTATAAGGCGCCTTTGCGGAGGCTTTATGGGCGTGTGCATGTTGATGTGGACAATACTTTTATTTTTACTGCTTGCGGTTTGGAGGGTTTGGTTGAGGTTTCAAGGACTTGTCGTGTTCCGCTGCATAGGGCTGCGAGGGCTTCTATTGGAAGCATAATGTCTTCTTTACAACTGTACACTGCATGGAAAGGTGATATTCTTATTCCATGGAAGAAGGGTGAACCTGAATCTTTCAAGTCTGGCTGGGAGCTACTTGTTGCTGATCGTGGCGGTTTCGTTTTTGAACCTAAGCTAGGTTTTCACACAGATGCTGTTGAGGTGGATTTTACTTCCATGTTTCCCATGTTAATGATGACACAGAATATTTCTGCAGAAACCGTGCTTTGCAAATGTTGTCCAAACTCTAAAGTCAAGGTTCCTGAGCTCGGATATAACATCTGCGAGAAAAGGATTGGCATAGTGCCCAAAACTTTAGATTTGCTTTTGAAGAAGCGCTTGAAATATAAGGCGTTGATGAGGGAAGCTTCGGATAAGAGGCTTAGAAAAGTTTATGATATGAGGCAGGAGGCCCTGAAATGGATTCTGGTCACCTGTTTTGGGTATTTGGGCTATAGGAATGCTCGTTTTGGGAGGGTTGATGCTCATATTGCGGTTTGTGCCTTTGCAAGAGACGCCTTATTAAAGACCGCGCGTTTGGCTGAGGAGCATGGTTTTGAAGTTGTGCATGGTATTGTTGACTCTTTGTGGATTAAAAAGCCTGGTGTCACCCTAAAGGAGGTTGTTGATTTTTGCTGTGAAGCCTCAAACCTTATCAGGGTGCCTTTAAACGTTGAGGGCAAATACCGCTGGATAGTTTTTCTCCCCTCAAAAGTGACGGCGGAAGTGCCTGTTTTGAACCGCTATTATGGTGTCTTTGAGGATGGCAGGATTAAAATGCGTGGTATAGAGGCAAGGCGGACAGACACGCCTGAATTCATTAAAAACGCTCAGTTAGAAATGATTAAGGTCTTGAGAAGTGCTTTAAACCGTGAAGAGTTTGTTAAGAGGATTCCTGAAGCCCTCCACGTTCTGAGAAGTTATGCGGAAAAACTTGTGCGTAGAGAGGTAAGCATTAATGAGCTGCTCGTTTCCAAGCGTTTGTCCAAGCATCCCACAGAGTATGCCCATGATGTTTTTCAAGCTGTTGCCGCAAGGCAACTCTTGACCGCTGGCTTTGATGTTTATCCCGGTCAGACTGTTAGGTATCTCATTGTTGATGCTAATAATAGAAGTTCCAGTAATAGGGTTAGGGCTGCGGAGCTTTTGGATGGGCTGCGAGGTTTCGACGTTCAAAAGTATTTGAAGATGCTTCTGGAAGCTGGAGAAACATTATTTGGGATTTTTGGCTACGACTTGGCTAAAATCCGCAATCAAGTTGTTTACGGCGAGGAACAGTTAATTTTTGGCTGACAATATTTGCTGCATTCTCCGTGCGTTTTCAAGCATGGCATGGTCATTGTTGAAGAATACATAAACCTTCTTTGGATTAGCCTTTTGGATTCTCTTAGCTACGTTCTTCAGTTCTTGCTCCGTGTAGTAGTGTGAATACCATGCTGTTCTTCCATGCATTCTTTCATAAACTATGCCATTTGTGTTGAATACGTCGAGGGGGAAGTCTGGCGAGTCTACGCTGACCCATGTTATGCCGAGGCTGGAGGCCCAGTTAACATATGCTGTATCAAACCATTTTATGTTTCTAACTTCGAGGGCGAACCTTTCCTTAAGATTTGTTTTAGCTATAAACTCTTCAATTACTGGAATTGCCTTTGGCGTCATGGATGGCGGAAGTTGGAAAAGGTAGAAATCCACATTGGAATCGATTGGAGAAAACAGTTTTTGGAATTTCTCCCATAATTCAAATGTTCTTTCTCTGAATTTAAACCTGTGAGTTATAAGCCTGTTAACCTTTACAGCCCACGATAGGTCTTTTCCCTTAGTTGCCCATGAGCGAACCATATTTGGGAAGGGAAAGCGGTAGAAGCTCATGTTTAATTCAACAGCGTTCAAGCCGGAATACCTAACAAACCAGTCTAAGCTTCTTTTCGGGTTCCAAGAATAAAACCAGCCTGAGGTGCCAACAAAGCATTCCATTACTTATCAGACAAAATTTTGAATTGTTAAACTAAAAGATGTTTCGGAGCGTTCATTTTGAAATCTCTTTGATCAGCTTTGAGGCATATTCTTCGTCATGATAGGCCCTTACCCTCTTTACAGTTGTATTGTAAGGGTCTATGATTTCCTCTTCCAATGTTTTTGAGTAATTTGCCTCGGGGTCGATTTCATCAAGCATTTTAATCAGTATTTGTCTTTCCTCTTTGGGCATTATCCTATTGTCGGTCATGGCTGCTGCTCTTGCGTATATTCCATTGTCTAATAGGTTCTTTAGTGCTTGGAAGGGAAGCCTGTAAAACTTGCCTAAGGCGCCTGTCCTCTTGGTGAAGCTTTCACTCTCTGCAGCCTTTATGGAAACCCTCACATACAGCTTATCCTTGAACTCTGAAAGCCTTCGCGTATAGTTCTTGTCTGCTCCTAAGAGTATGCCGTTTGTTTCAAGGATAAACAGCGGATATCTTGATTCTTTGACGAATTGTAGTAGGCTTATTAAATGCTCTTTTCCAATTGTTGGCTCGCATCCCGATAATCTAAGCTTGTTTATTTTTGGTATTTGCTTACGCCAGTAATCAGAGTATGTGATGCCCCGCTCCGCAGCCCTAAATAGCATTCGTGCAGCCTGTTTAGGCGAATAGAATCTTCCGAATTTTTCAGGAAAATCCCTTGACCAGTTTGACCAGCAGTAGAAGCATCTCAGACAGCAACCTACTGCATATCCAGTTGCAATTCCGCGATAAACTGGGACTGAGTAGAAGCCAGTGTATTTTCGTTCCAGCCCATCACTTCCCCTTCTTGTCACAATTTTCTCGGTTTCCTCTGCAAGCTTCAATGGATTGAAACGCTTAGATTTGGGTGTTAAGAATCTTGGGTATTCATCCGGCGAGCCCACTGTTTCAAACTCCTGGAGTTTCTTAGATTTTTAAGCTCAACTGTGGCTTGGTTTATACCCTTGTGGAAAAGCGTTAAAGCTACGTTTGCCGCATGCTGGTCCACCTTTCTTGTGCTTTTGCTTTCCTTTGTGTGCTTGTGCTTAAAATTTTTGCCACACGCACAAATGATCTTTCTGTCTGCAATATTCGAAGCTTAGAAGAATAAGAGGGAGGCTATATCGGTATGGTCAAGGATACTGGTGTCGATATCCTCGCAAACCCCCCTTTTTCTTTTTCGAGCTTTATGTTGATTCATTCTTTCAGAATAGGTAAACTTTTGTTTGCATTTGGAAGCTACAGACTTTTTTAAGGTGGAAAATTGGCTATTTTTTAAGCCTTTTTGTCTGTCATTAAATAATTGTCTTTTCGAGCTTTTCTTTAAGCATAATTATTGGCTTTTTCCGAGCCATCCCGAACCTACCCCCCTCCCCTTACGCGGGGAGCAGGAAACTCGTGAAATTTCCAAGCGTGAACCTCGGCTACGCTGCTTATGATTTTAATTTTTCGTGGGTTTTTTCAGATTGGGCTTTGCATTTATGTAAGCCTCTTTGGAAGCTGCCCTGTCCGCGAGAACAGGTCTAAGAGCTCCTTGCGGGAGGGTCTGTAAACCATTTCCGCTTTGGCGTTGTCATGGTAGTCACAGACAAGGTGTATGGAAAGATTTAGAGATTA
>CBETPM010000034.1:0-7153 GCA_965538135.1 Candidatus Bathyarchaeota archaeon | reverse complement strand
TTCGAGGCCCACCAGTTTGAGCATTTTTTCAGCTTTTTCTTTTGCTTCTTTTTCTGGCATGCCGGCAATGGTTAAGGGTAGCTCCACGTTTTGCAGTGCCGTTAGTCTTGGCAGTAAGTTAAAGAATTGGAAGACAAAGCCTATTTTGGTTAGGCGAAGTTCTGCCAATTTGTCATCGCTTAATTTAAGGACATTTTCGCCGTCAATCATGATTTCTCCTTCGTCTGGGCGGTCTAAGCATCCCATCAAATGCAAAAGTGTGGATTTTCCGCTTCCTGAAGGGCCGAAAATTGTTAAAAATTCTCCTTCTTTAGAGTTGAAGCTTACTCCGCGAAGGGCGGGAACAAGAACTTTGCCCATGCGATAAGTTTTCTTTACATTGCGAACCTCGAGCAGCATTTTCATAGGGGGTCAACGAAATTGAACATTTCCCTTTTCTATTTAACTTTTCCCACAAACTTGACTAGTTTCAAATCTAGGTTTATAGAAGGACAGCAGAGGGTGTCAAGAAAAGGACTAAAATTACATAGAGGAGATAGGATGATATGGAAGCGATGAAACTTTTGACCCATGACATTTCAGAAATCAACCGAATAGTTATTGCGCATAATGCTATAACCCATGCCCAAATAACTTTGTCAAAATACCATAATGCCTCATAATAAAGACCTGTTGCTTGAGAAATTTTATTATAAGCTTCTTCCCATTCGCCTGGAACACCGCCTAAATATGCAAGAGAATAATGAACTTCTGGAGACGCCATATACACACCTGCGAAAACAACCATTCGTATGAAATACGTCATAAGAATAATGCCAGCTGCCACAAGCAGAGGTTTCCACACGGTTTTAACTCCGAACATTTTAGGAATCAGATATAATACTCCGCCAAGCAAGACCCACTGGATCGTGAATTGCATAAAAGCATTAATTGGAGAATAGGGATTGCCCAAACCAACCAGCAAATCGCCAGCAACCTCTATCCCTGACTTGTAAACGCCGTGGAAGAAAAGTCCGTCAATCAGTAATGTTGTGTTGGCTTCACTGCGCCATTTGAACTCAAGTTTTAAGCCTGTTATATTACCCCAGTCTGCATTATCGCTACTTGATGTCCACTCTTGCATTTGACCCAGCGAAAGTGTTACGTTATTCCAATTGTCTATGTCATTTATTTTGTCAGTTATGTTTTGGTAAAAGTAGTCTCGTTTAATTGACGAAAGCAAGTAAAGGCTTACGTTAGGTAAGTTCTGTGGTTCTAGAATCTTCACTCTAAAAGTCATATTCTTGTAGCCTTCTGGTCCTGAGCAGTTCAAAGGTTCCGTAAGATTTAGTTCCATCCAAACATGCGTGGTAGAGTTTAGGCTAAATTCTATGCTTTTGTTTCCGTAGTAAATTCCACTAATAAAATCTTGAGTATTAGTGGTTATAAGCGCATTTGAGTCCCAATAGGATGCGTTTTCTGTCCATTTGTCCATATCTGAAGATGTGGGCATTGTTTGGTCAAGATAGGTTTTAGACAGTAACGCATATCCAAATCCCAAATTTGCTATCACAAACAAAACCATTACTATTATAGGGCCGATATATCGTGGGTTTTTGACGACTTCTTTTAAAGCTTTACTAGGAGCGTATAGAATTTCAAATATCCCGTAGGCAACCAAGCTTTTAGACTCCACGCGTAGTTTTTTGGTTACTGCAGTTTATTAAGTGTTTGTTACATTCCAAGCTTTAGCCGCCTATAAGTCGTGTAATCCACATATTCCAAGTACGGGTTTTCCGCTTGATACCTAACCGTAAGTTTTTGGCGTGCTCGCTTATCCAGTATCTGGCTTGTAGTAATAAGCGAATAGGCATCGCTTCCAGCTCCAGAACCGTAACTGGCAATTAAAATGCGTTCATTCGGCTTGGCTATATCTAAAACAGCAGCCAAACCTACGGGCGATGAACCAGAATAGGTGTTGCCAAATTTTGCAACTTGCAGCGAAGGTAAATACTGCTCTTCTTTAAACCCAAGTTCTTTGGCGATTTTTACTGGAAAATTCGCGTTTGGTTGGTGGGCAACAAAATAGTTGATGTCATCGACTTGCAAGCCGAGGCGTTCCATAAGTTTCTTTGCTGATTTTCTTATGTGTTTAAAGTATGCCGGGTCTCCAGTGAATCTTCCACCATGCATTGGATAGGGTTCACCGTCTCTCCGCCAAAAATCCGGCGTGTCTGAAGTGCATGAATACCATCCTTCAACCTCAGCTATCACATCGTGCTTTCCGAAAATGTAGGCGCACCCGCCAAAACCCACAAACAAGTCTAGTTCTCCGCCAGGGCAGTCTCTCGGCGCGGCTTGAGAATTATCAGCCCCTATCACTATGGTGTACGCTACGTTTGATTTCGGATAATTCACAAGGGAAACAGCATCCTTGAACATGCTTGTAGCAGCCTTACATGCAAACTCCGTGTCCACTGCGTCTACGCCTTGCACATCCTCATCTTCTTCGCCAAGCTTCAGAACTTGCGCCACCTTTGAGGCTATAGGCTTTACAGCGTAGGGATTGGATTCTGAGCCTACGTAAATCTTGCCCACAAGAGAACTGTCAACTCCAGAATGGATGAGGGCAAGCTTACCTGCTTCAACAGCAGCTGTTATTGCATCTTCGTCGATAAAGGGAATGGAACGTTCAATGTTCCTTTCTCTTATGCGGAACCGTGAAGTATAAACTCCGTAACCCACTATGCCTGGCGTTTCATACTCCTTATTCGGCTTAACAACCTTGTATTCTTGATGAGGATAATGCTCGTCAGCAAAAGTGAAAGCTAAAGAAATTGTGGGGATAATTTGGCTTCTATCCACAGAATAGCGTCTCCTAAACCTAGGCACAACTTCCCTTCCTTCAAAAGCAGAAAAATCAACTTCTTCTCCTTGCTTTATTATCTTGTCAGTGAGTCTTCCCGGAACCCGTATTTTGCCGTCGTGGAAAGAAACTATGCCGTAAACGTAACAACCCAGCTTTGTAAACTTGTTTGTAGGCTCCGTGATTAAGGTGCATATTTCCAGTTTTCCTTTTTCGTGGAAGAAGTCAATGTCAGCCATTTTTCCGAAGCTTTTTCTTCCGCAGTTTCCACAGTAGTCCCTAACTTCAAAGTATTCTTTCCCGCAAATAAGACAACGTTTTCCTCGAAGTCGGTCTCCGAGATAAGAAACTCTTCTCTCTATTGGTTCGCTGCTCAATCTTTAATCCCTCCCTAAAATGTAAACATAACCCTTAGTTCCAAACCCCTCAAGTTCAAGAATACAACCATATTTTAATTCTCTATCACTCTTAATCTGCCTCTCTTCAGCTTCGCCTCTTAACTGCTTAACAACCTCAAAAATTTGTGCTCCACCCGTGGCTCCTAACGGGTTGCCATCCGCCTTCAATCCACCATTCATATTGACAAAGAGTTTTTTGCCTTCGATTTCGTAATATCCCCTGTAGTCTTCACAGCTTTTATATATGTCCATCCAAGCCTTTCCCCTTTCGCAGAACCCCAGATCCTCAAGGGAAACCATTTCTATAACTGTGGACTGGTCATAAAGTTCCAAAATTTGTATGTCCCAAAGATCTATTTCAGCAGTTTTTAAGGCGTTTTTCATTGCTATTTCACTAACTAGAAAGTGAGTCAAATTCTCTCTCGCCGGAAAAGTCAGGTAATCTGTTGCAGATGAAGAGCCAAGAATGTAGATGGGCTTTTCAGTAAATTTTTTGGCAAAATCCTCGCTGGTGAGAATAAGAGCAGCGGCTCCATCAGAAATAGGCGCAAAATCATAAAGCCCCAAAGGTTTTCGAGCATGTTTTCTGGCATTTAAAACGTGTTCGATTGTTATTTTTCTCTGGTACTGCGCGTACTCGTTTTTTAAAGCATGTAAATGGTTTTTGACGGAAACTTGCGCTAAAGCAATGTTTAATTTTTTCAAGTTTTCTCCTTCTACTCCATATTTCTTAATGTAGGCTCTAAGCATAAGCTCGTGGTTTGCCTCAGGCGTGCCTCCAGCATAATAGCTCCACGGGTCTTCCAAAAGCATTAAATCATCGCGAATTTTATCCCAACGGTCTGTCATTTTCTCTATACCACCAACCAAAACAATATTGTATTTTCCCGCTTGAATGGCGTTACAAGCGTTGGAAAGGGCTGAACTGAAGGAGCGGGTTACTTCCATGGGAACATGCAGTTGCGTAAGTTCGGAAAGAAAACCTTCTTCTAGTCCAAGCTTGTTAGTTATGGGTAGAAAGTAGTCGGAAAGGTAACATGCTTCAAGGTCTCTACGTTCAATATCTGCTTCCTGTGAAGCTTTAAGCCAAGCCTCTTCAATAAGTTTTTCCGGTTCTTTTTCGTAATGTTCACCGAACCTTGTTCTTCCAACAGCCACTATGGCTGGACGACTTTGCATCACACTGCACCTAAACATCAATTAGCAAATATCCCTTCCTTTATGACTTTTAAGTGTTTGCCAATTACAAGCCTAGAAAATTAATAATTGTCAATAGGGAGTATCTGAAAAATGGAAGAGGATAACACCAATGAAAAAGGAAGAAAAATACCGTTTAATTATCACAGTTAGGGAGATAAAAGGAAACTGTCCCGTTTATTAAGGTTTGGAGATAAAATAGTAATGGATTCGCCGAAAATAGTTATTGAAAAAACTGATAACCTCTGTATTCACGCTTTTGGCTGTATGTTTTCCATGCTTGTTCCACTAAGCCGCGGGATAAGCTTCAAAAAATTGGGACTGGCAAAAGAAGAAGGCGAGAAAGGATATCTGCAATGTTTAGACCCCTAGAAAACCATATACGAATGGCGGAACGGTGCTTTTTGAGATAAGACGAGAAAAATCTGATTAAGATTCATAAGATTTTTATTTTGGCTTTGCGGATAGGCTGGTCATCAAAAGGGATGACTATGAGGCTTCTTGAAATTTTAGGAATTTGGGCTCTTTTAAGCATGAACGCGGCTAATGGAAAAGGCGGTGGAGGAAGCCTCTGGAATCTTATTCCAGAATCTTTACGGCTACTTTTTCTCTTAGCCTTATTTGTTGTTGAACTTATAATTTTGGCAGTTCTTCTTCACTTTGCTGGGTTGATTGTAGTGGGTGGACGAAAAGCTCGCT
This sequence comes from Candidatus Bathyarchaeota archaeon, assembly GCA_965538135.1. Lineage (GTDB taxonomy): Archaea > Thermoproteota > Bathyarchaeia > Bathyarchaeales > Bathycorpusculaceae > PIXZ01. The sequence continues at coordinate 2,014 of CBETPM010000034.1, read as the reverse complement.
TTTCAGACGCCCTTATAATAGCTCTTTTTGGAAACTTGTTTTCAACGCTTTTCTTCACCTTTATCCCTTCCAATCTAATCGCCATTTTCCTAAGCGTTACCACATGGCTGCTTCTAATCAAAAATCTTTATGAGACTGGATGGCTTGGCGCCATAGCCGTTGGAATACTTGCCATACTAATATATCTGGTGATTGCTATCATTTTGCTTTTTGTGTTTGGCATAATAAAGGAAATAGGTGGGCTTCTTTTTTACAGTCTATTCTTGCTTTTTAGGCGGGTTTAACCTTTGGATGCAAAGAAAACCACAGCGCTTTTGGGTTTAGCCTTCGTATTTTTCCTTGTATTATCCTACGTTGAAAACCGCCTTTTCTTCACTCTTTTAGGCGACATTCTTAAAAATTCTTTATTAGCAGTTCTAATGCTCTTTATACACAACATCCTCGTAATATCCTTAATTCTGCTTGGCATGACCTTCTACGTAAATCTAGTGCTGCTAAACTTTTTCAAAGGAGAAAAATACGCCGATATTGTGCTTGAGCATCCGAAAACCTTTGCCATAACCTTCGCAGTTATGATTGTTTTCTTAAGCATTTTGAGAGGAAGCAGCCTTGTTTACGGAAGTGTAAGCATTGAACATTTGCCTACAATGTTGCTTGTCAGTGCACCCATTGGAATTGTTGAAGGCTACGGGATCTATTTGACGCTTAAAAAGACACTGAGCAGAACCATGACCATGAAAGATTTAGCCTATATCTACACGATATTTTTCATTGCAGCATTAATGGAAGTGGGCTTCATAAACCTCTTGAGATTCGTTTTACAAGCATAGAACCTTTAAACGTTTATCTTACAATATGTTACTATAAAATGGAAAAGTTGGAGAAAGCAAGCCTATGAGACTCTTTCATTGCGCTTCTGACGAAGAAATAAAAGGGGGCGAAACCACAGACATATACTTTGTAAGAACAGAACAAGTTATCAAAGCAAAGGGACTGGCAAAAACGCCAGTAATCGCTGATGTCACACCCGGAAAACTTCCTCACGGTTGGCCTTGGGGAATTTTATGCGGTGTAGAAGAGGAAGCCCGCCTTTTTGAAGGAATTCCCGTAGATGTTTACTCTATGCCTGAAGGAAGCGTCTTTTATCATGAAGACGTTCGCGGTATCCGCGAACCCGTCATGCGCATAGAAGGACATTACGGCGATTTCTGCATATATGAGACTCCGCTTTTGGGTTTAATCTGTCAAGCTTCTGGGGTGGCAACCCGTGCTGCCCGAATAAGAAAAGTTGCAGGAGATAAAACCCTAATATCTTTTGGAATTCGTCGTATGCATCCTGTTCTGTCGCCCATGATTGACTGGGCAGCGTACATAGGCGGTTTTGACGGAGTCTCCAGCCTTACTGGGGCGAAACTTTTGGGCATAAAGCCTTCTGGAACTATGCCCCACGCTTTAATAATTGTATTTGGAGACCAAGTTAGGGCTTGGAAAGCTTTCGATGAGGTTATTCCGCCAGAGGTTCCGAGGGTTGCTTTGGTTGATACTTATTATGATGAGAAGATGGAGGCGATTATGGCTGCTGAAGCCTTAAAAGAGCGGTTATTTGCTGTGCGTCTTGACACGCCTGCCTCGCGGAAAGGAGATTTCGCCGAGCTTATTCGTGAAGTGAGATGGGAATTAGATACAAGAGGATTTAATCATGTGAAAATCTTCGTTTCTGGCGGTTTGAATGAGGAGAATATCCGAGAGCTTATTGAGGCTGGCGCTGAAGCTTTTGGGGTTGGCACTTCCGTGAGCAACGCGCCCACCATAGATTTTGCCATGGATATTGTGGAGATGGATGGTAAGCTTTGCGCTAAACGGGGGAAAATGGGCGGGAGAAAACAGGTTTGGCGATGTCCAAAATGTTTAACAGATGTTGTTTCACTTATTGAGAAACCCGTGTCTAAGTGTCCTAGTTGCGGAAGTAAAATGGAAGAAATGCTTAAGCCTTTAATAAAGAATGGAAAAATAG
>CBETPM010000033.1:0-7283 GCA_965538135.1 Candidatus Bathyarchaeota archaeon | reverse complement strand
TAAAATAGGCTTAAACAGTTATTCACATACGCAAGGAAAATTCTACCTTCATCATTTTCTATGTTAAATTGGAAAATTCCATCTGCCCAGTTGCTAGCTATTTTCAATAACGCGGTATCCAATTCTCTTTGAACATAAGCTAAGATACACTTTGCTTTTGGATTCCATCGTTTAAGAATAGCGAAAGAAGCCAAAGTGTTTTTTAGTCTAGAAGAATCAAGTTCCACTTTAGCGTCGAAAACGACAACAGGCTCTACGTATTCTTTAGTTTTCTTGCCTATGGATATGTCAAATTCCATCACATATTCTTTTTCAGCGTTTGCCCAGACAAGACATTTTTCTCCCCAAAACAACTCCAAGAAGCTTGGAATGGCAATTTTTGCTTTCAGAAGTCTGTAAACATATTCTTCAAAGGCGTAGGCGCGGAATTTTCCGAAAAATTGTGCTACACCTATCTTCGCCCTATTTTCCTTGATACTGCTGAGAAAAGCTGAAAAGTCTTCCAAACTAAGGTTTTCTATCCATTTGTTATACTGTTTTTTCAGTCTCTCACCAAGAGTCTTCTTTTCCCTGCTGTTGCTTAGGCAAAGCTCCTCTATATAATTAACAGTCTTCTTTATCCGTGTCAAACAGCATTATCTCCTAAGCTCTTTTGGCATAAAGCAAATTTATTAATTTCACAAACAACTGAAAGAGTGAAGGTTTAGAAAATGAAAGTCAAACTCCTCAGGTTTACGGCAGACCCCGAGCTTTTATGTGGAGCCGCGGCTTTAACCTCTACAAAAAGCGGTAGTCCATCAGAAAATTTTGAGAAGATGAATTTGGAGAAGGCTAGGCAGATAATTAAGCGTGTTACTGGTTATGGGCATGCTTCAGTTATTGAGCACGCGTCTTTCACTTTCAGCCTTGAAGGGGTTTCTAGGGCTATGACTCATCAGCTTGTCAGACATCGTATAGCCTCTTACACGCAGCAAAGCCAAAGATATGTTACTTACAATACGCTTGAAAAATACGTTACACCCCCCAGCATAGAAAAAAACGCTGAAGCAAAAAAAATTTTTAACGAGACTTTGGAAAAAATTTCTGGAACGTACAAGAAACTTTTGGAAATGGGGGTTCCCAAGGAAGATGCAAGGTTCATTTTGCCTAATGCTGCAAAAACAAACATTGTTGTAACTATGAATGCAAGGGAGCTGCGTCACTTTTTCAATCTGCGATGTTGTAGGCGTTCTCAATGGGAGATAAGAGAAGTAGCTACGGAAATGCTTAAACAAGTAAAGAATGTTGCGCAGTCATTGTTTGAAAATGCTGGGCCGTCGTGTGTGGAATTGGGTTATTGTCCAGAAGGAAAGATGAAACCATCTGAGTGTAATGTTGAAGAAATAAAAAAGCAGTTCCGCAATTTGTAACGACGCTTAGGATGAAAGAGAAACGCGATTTGTATGGGTAGGTATAAAGCTTTAGCAGTAGTCACGGGATATTGGAGACCTAACGAAGACTACTTGGAAGAAGTAATCAAACATATTAATGGAAAAGTGGCTGACGATGATTTCGTCGTTTTTTCGGAAAAAGCGATTTCCACAGCTTTGAATAATATTGTGGACGAAAGCAAAATCAAGCCAAGTATAAATGCAAAGCTAATCGCCAAGTTTTGGATGCGCATAGTATGGGGTTATTTTTTGGCGCGTCTATGCCGTTTTAGCCCCAAACTTTTGCAAAATCTTCGAAATTACCCGCTGGAAGCAGGAAGCTGCCACAAACAGGTTGCACTGCAACATGGAGGATTGTTTCAAGCATTAATGTTCGGCTCTGAAGGAGGAATCGACGGGAGCAATCTTCCATACTCTTATGTAAGCTTACCATTAAAAAACGTGGAGGAAATAGCTGAAAAGATACGTAAGGAAATACTGTTAAAGTTGCGAAAAAAAGTTTTTGTCGTGATTTCAGACACTGATAAGACCTATTCTTTCAGAAATTTCCATTTTACACCACGCCCAAAACCTATAAAAGGCATCTGCTCTTTCGGAGGCTTCATTGCCTATATTGTTGGACGGTTTTTTAGGTTTAAAAGGAGAGCAACCCCTCTGGCTGTTGCTGGTTGTAAAATTTCCGCAGAAAAAGCGTTACAAATTGCTGAATTGGCAAATCGCGTGAGGGGCTCTGGCGCTGGGAGAACTGTTTGGGAAATGGCTGAAAAATTTAATGTTGGCTTGACGAATGTTAGTTGGGAAATGCTTCAAACAGTAAAACATAAACCTATAGTGATTGTTAGAGGCAAAAGGTGAACAAATGTGGATTCCATGATTGCGCAGTTAAATACCTTCTTTAACCCTCGTTCCGTTGCAGTTGTTGGAGCAACAAAAAAGATAAACAAGGCTGGACACGTGATTTTCAAAAATTTTGTAGAAAATAAGCGAAGAGGAGTTTTAAAAGGCGAAATTTTCCCAGTAAACCCCTATGAAAACTCTATTCTCGGTTTTACATGCTACCCTTCTTTAACCAAAATTCCAGAAGAAATAGAATTAGTTGTTATAGTGGTTCCCGCCAACATCGTCCCCCAAATAATGGAAGACGCCGCAACCAAAAAAGTGAAAGCAGCAGTAATAATCAGTTCCGGCTTCAGCGAAATCGGAAACCAGGAATTAGAAAACAAAATTGTAGCCATCGCTAAAAAAGCTAGAATAAGAATTTTAGGACCAAACTGTCTAGGAGTTTACGACTCCAAAACAGGCGTGGATATGCTCTTTCTGCCAGAAACAAAGATTTTGACAACAGGCGAAGAAGTTGTTGCAACACCCCGACCGCTACCAGGAAAAACGGCTATAGCAACCCAAAGTGGAGCCTTTGGTGCCGCAGCCCTTGACTATTTGGCTGGAAGACAGATAGGAATAAGCAAGTTTGTAAGCTTCGGCAACAAATGCGACGTAGACGAAGCAGAAATGCTAGAATATCTGCTTTACGACGGCGAAACCAAAGTTATACTATTGTATGTAGAAGACATTAAATCAGGAAGAACATTTATGGAGATAGCTAAAAAAGTTACGAAGAAAAAACCCATAGTCGCCATAAAAGCGGGAAAAACATCCGCAGGGGCAAGAGCTGCAGCCTCCCACACAGGCGCCATGGCAGGCTCAGACCAAATATATAATGCGGTTTTTGCACAGACAGGAATTATAAGAGCTCACGACATGGAAGAATTTTTCGATACTGGAAAAGCGTTAGCTATGCAGCCTCCAGCAGCTGGAAAAAACATAGGTATAATCACTGATGCTGGTGGTCCTGGTATAATGGCTGTGGATGAATGCGAATTGAAAGGGTTAAACGTAAACCGTTTTTCTGACGACACAATTAAAAAGTTTGAGAAGCTTAAGGAAGAGGAAAAAATTCCAAAATTTGCAACTTATCTTAACCCAGTGGATGTAACTGGTTCTGCAACTTCTGAAATGTTTGAGTATGTAACAGAAATTCTTTTTCAAGATCCGAGAATTCATGGTATAATAGTGTTGGGTTTGCATCATGTGCCAGCTTTGCAAGAAGATTACATTGATATAGTAGCAAATGTTGCTAGCAAATATACTAAGCCTATTGTAGCTTGTGATATTGGAGAAACAGAAATGGCATTGCATACACGTTTTAGATTCGACAAGCTTGGAATTCCCGCTTATCCCTCGCCAGAAGATGCGGCTAGAGCCATGAACGCCCTTGTTAGATATGGAATATACTTAAAGAAAACCGGATGCCTCCAAGAGTACATAGAAGACTTTCTGAAAAACAAACAAAAAGGGTGATTATTCAACAACTACTTTGACCTCAACGATTTCTTCATCTTTTAAACCAAACTTTTCACGCAGATTTACAGGAGCCACAATTTCCATAACATCTTCTGGATAACCAGCGATTTCCGGCAAAACTATAGCGCATTCTGTGCCTTGCAAAAAAGCCCTAAAACATACTCCGCGACAAAAACCTTGTCTAGACGAAATTTCAATAGGCTTAACTTTCTTCGCTAATTCCTTTAAGACAAAGTTTTTTTCAGTTATTTTTATATTTAAAGTGCCGGGGTAGGGAGTGAACCCGCACTTTTTTGTGATCTGCTTTTTTACCCATGAAAGCTTCACATATTTTGCTCCTTCACCGCGTCCAGAGAAAACTTTGCCTTTTATAACTAATGTTTCTGGCAGGAGTAATCCTTCCTTCTAATAAACGAAGAAGGCTAGCTTATCAGCAGTTGTTAATTTTGTTCTTTCAGACGGTTGGCAACTTTTCTGAACATAGGATTAGAAGACATGTCTATAACTGGAACTATTATTTTCTCCTTTGTCTCTATGGTTGACTGATATTTAGGCAAAAGGGCATAGCCAACAAATGTCCAGTAAACGCGCCTGTTTTCTATTAGTTCTTTTTCAGCGGTTTCGGTTGATGCCGGGAGGGGAAAATAAAGAAAGATCACACCTTCAGCCCAGTATAACCCAGCAAGTTTGCCGCCAGCAATAACTGAGGTAAATCGCGCTAGATCGTCGGGACTTGAGAAAAAGTTGCGTTCTATAATTACAATTTCCTTAAAGGGCTCAATTCTTACAGAAACCCCACTCTCATCCATGCTTTTCACCCATTCATAATGCCTTCTGCACCTAAGTTCCTTTTTAACTTTGCCATAACCCTAGAAAAAGTTATACGGTAGTCCCTTCCTAAGCTTGAACCAGCAATCCATAGAGGAGTTTGGTTTGGCAGAAATTCATGTGGCAATAGTTGGCGTAGGCAACAGTGCTTCTGCTTTAGTTCAAGGAGTAGAATATTACAAGAACACCGCGGAAAACAAAAATGTGCCGGGGCTTATGCATGTAAATTTTGGAGGTTATCACGTACGCGATGTTAGATTCGTTGCCGCCTTTGACGTGAATAAGAAAAAGATTGGAAAAGATTTGTCAGAAGCTATATTCATAGAGCCTAACTGTGTAGCAAAATTCGCAAAAGTTCCTCCCTTAGGCGTTAAAGTTTCGCCTGGTCCGGTGTTGGATGGTGTTGCGGCACATATGAAAGAAACGTTCAATGTTTACGAAGTTAACGAACGCGCAGCTGCGGATGTGGTGAAAATTCTTAGAGAATCTGGCGCGGAAATCCTTATTAATTATTTACCCGTTGGCAGTCGCGAGGCTACCCGCTTTTACGCTCAAGCAGCTCTAGACGCTGGATGCGCTTTCATAAACTGCATCCCAGAATTTATAGCTTCAGACCCTATTTGGAGCAGAAAATTTGAAGAGAACAGGCTGCCTATAGCGGGCGATGACGTAAAAAGCCAGTTAGGCGCCACAATTCTACATCGAAATTTGGTTAGACTCTGCGTGGATAGAGGTGTGATAGTGGATGAAACTTACCAGCTGAACCTTGGCGGCGACACGGACTTCCAAAACATGACTGTTGAAGAGAGGTTAAAAACCAAGCGTATAAGCAAAACAGAAGCCGTGAAAAGCCTCGTTCCCTATGACGTGCCAACAAGAATTGGTCCATCAGATTTTGTTCCTTTCCTTGGAAACAAGAAAATATGCTATATTTGGCTTAAAGGTAGAAAATTTGGTGATAGACCTTTAATGATAAGTGTGAAGCTGGAAGTGGAAGATTCGCCTAATAGTGCGGGTGTGGTGATAGATGTTATAAGGGCTGTTAAGCTGGCTTTAGACCGTAAAATAGCTGGTCCTCTTATAAGTATATCTTCTTATGCCTTTAAGCATCCACCCTTGCAGGTTCCAGATTCAGTTGCTAAAGGGTGGGTTGAAGATTTTATTAGAGGAAAACGTGAAAGATGACAGCGCTATAATCGTTATTTTTCGATTTCTTAATTTGCCCAATAATTAGTATGGATTTCCAATGGTTATGTAATAAAATAACAGTTAATTTTAAAGGTTAAAACGTAAAAGAATAACTACTGCATAAGGTGAGTAAATATGGTGAAAGTTGACGGATATGAAGTACCCGAAGGGCTATACTACTCGAAAGATTTTGAATGGCTAAAAATCGAAGGCGACAAAGTTCGAGTAGGCATAACAGACTATGCTCAAAAACAACTCCGTGAAATAGTATATGCGGAGCTTCCAAGTCCAGGAACAGCAGCGAAACAAAATGAGCCTTATGGCACTGTGGAGTCTGTTAAAGCGGTTTCAGACCTTGTTGCGCCAATAAGCGGGACAATTGAAGAAGTAAACACCGAAGTTCAATCCAAACCAGAAATCCTAAACGAAGACCCCTATGAAAAAGGCTGGCTCCTAATTATTAACCCCTCAAACCTACAAGCTGAACTAGCCAATCTGATGGATTTTAACAAGGCTGTTGAATGGCATAAAAGTCTCATAAAGTAGGAATAAACAGATGCCTAGACGCATAGTGATAATTGGTGCCCACGCCGCAGGTGTTGACGCTGCCTCAGCCGCCAGAAAAACCGATCGCACGGCTAAGATAACATTAATAACTAAACAGAGACAAGCTGGTTATTCGCCCTGTGGCATCCCATTTGTTTTGGGCAGACACATATCAAGCTTCGACAAACTCATAGTCTTTCCACAATCCTACTTTCAAATGATGAAACTCGACCTCATGCTGGAAACAACAGCAACAAATATAGATGTAAAAGCCAAAACTGTTGAGATACAAGATAAGACAGGGGCGCAGAAAACTCTTGAATACGACAACCTAATACTAACAACGGGTTCTTATCCCTTTGTACCTCCGATCAAGGGACGAGAAAAACAGGGGGTGCATGTTTTAAAAACAATTGAAGATGGGAAAAAGATAGACCAAGCAATCGAGAACTCAAGGTCTGCAGTAGTTGTAGGAGCTGGGTTAATAGGCTTGGAAACAGCAGTGGCGTTTGTTGAACGCGGTTTGAAGACTACGGTGGTTGAACTTTTACCGCAAGTTCTCCCTGCTATGCTAGACGCAGACATGGCAAAGCTTGTTCAAAACATGCTTGAGGAGAAAGGCGTGCGAATAATAACTGGGCATGCGGTTGACGAAATTCTTGGAGAAGATAAAGTAACAGGCGTTTCTGTTGCAGGAGAACAAATTCCGTGTGACATAGTGGTTGTAGCCACGGGAGTGAGGGCAAATACAGAGCTTGCTAAAAATGCTGGCATCACAATAGGCGAGACAAGAGGGATAAAGACAAACATGCGTATGGAGACTAATGTAAAAGACATTTACGCGGCGGGAGACTGTGCAGAGTCTGTTCATTTGATTACAGGGCGACCAACTCTTTCTCAGTTAGGAACAACTGCTGTTAGACAAGCGAA
>CBETPM010000032.1:0-7466 GCA_965538135.1 Candidatus Bathyarchaeota archaeon | reverse complement strand
AGCTAGGATGACCTACGCGGAGCTTTACGCTCAGGTGGGACGTCTCGCCAATTCTTTGCGCAAGATGGGGGTTGCTCCAGGAGATCGTGTGGTTGCCTATATGCCAAACTTGATGGAGACAGCTATTGCAATGCTCGCTGCCACAAGCGTGGGGGCCACATGGGCTTCTTGTGGAGCTGAGCTCGGTGCGCCAGCGGCAATAGACCGTCTCGGCCAGATTAAACCGAAGGTTCTGTTTACGGTCGACGGATACTGGTATAAGGGAAAGACTTTCAACACATTGCCTAAGGCAGAGAAAGTTGCAAAAGAAATTTCTTCGCTGGAAAAAGTTGTAGTGGTCTCCTACGTGCAAGAGAAGCCCGACATAAGCAGCATTCCCAACTCTACCTATTACACGGATTTCCTTTCTCCGGAAGAGCAAACCGAAATCAGTTTTGAACAGCTACCTCCAGACCATCCTCTCTACATCATGTTCTCGTCCGGAACAACTGGTAAGCCCAAATGTATGGTGCAGGGAACTGCTGGGGTGCTTGTTAACCATTTGAAGGAGCTGTTGCTTCACACGGATTTGAAGAGAGAAGATACGATAATGTACATAACAAGTCCCAGTTGGATGATGTGGAACTGGCTGTTAAGCTCTTTAGCTGTGGGAGCAACCATAGTATTGTATGATGGCAACCCGAACTATCCCGATTATGGTGCGATATGGAAGCTTATCCAAGAAGAAAGAATAACTGTATTCGGTTGTAGTGCAAGCTACATTAATTACCTTCGAAGCCTAGGAGTAAAACCTGGAAAAAAATATGATTTGTCATCACTACGGCAAATATCTCAGACAGGCTCACCTCTATCCGCGGAGGGATTTGAGTATGTCTACAAAGCAATTAAAGAAGATTTGCATTTCAACTCCATTTCTGGCGGTACAGACATCAATGGATGTTTTGCTGCTGGAAGCCCGATTCTTCCAGTATATGCGGGTGAACTGCAGAGTAGAGCTTTAGGAATGAAGGTTAAGGCGTACGACGAAAAAGGTAACCCTGTTTTTGACAGGCAAGGAGAGCTTGTCTGCGAGGCACCTTCACCTTCTATGCCAATCTATTTTTGGAATGATCCGCACAATGAGAGGTATCTGAACGCTTACTTCAGGTTTTATCCCGATAAGAACGTGTGGAGACATGGTGACTACATAGTAATTCACAGTGACACCGGCGGAGTAACCTTCTATGGACGCTCCGATGCAGTGCTGAAACCTTCAGGAGTGCGCATAGGTACAGCTGAAATTTACAATATTGTGGAAAAACTACCCGAGGTCGCTGACAGCTTAGCGGTGGGACAGAATTGGAAGGGTGACCAGCGCATCATCCTTTTCGTCAAAGTCGCTCCGGGTTATAGTTTGACAGAGGGGTTAGAGAACAAGATAAGGAGATACCTGCGAGAGAATGCTTCTCCTAGGCATGTTCCTGCCTTAATAATGGAAGCTCCGGATATTCCCTACACATTTAATATGAAGAAGGTTGAAGTGGCAGTTACAAACATAATAAATGGCAAGCCTGTCCTGAATAGAGATGCCTTAGTCAATCCTGAATCATTAGATTATTTTGAGAAGATTCTTCCTAAGCTTCAAAGGGACTAAAATTTGGACATAGAGTTTTCGGAAATTTCAAGGCGAACAAGCGGGTAGTCGTCTTTTTCTTTCTTTATTTTAAAGCCATTCTTAAGGTAAAGCTTTAGCGGACCAGAAGGATTATTTGGCGAATCTTTTCTTGCAAATGTTTCAATAGCCTTAAAACCTCTTTCTTTCACTTCTGCTATCACACTTTGCAACATTCTTGTCCCGAAGCCTTTCCCTCTGGCTTCCTTATTAACGATGTATAAGCATGCAAGGAAAACTGCGTCTTCGCTTGGTGGACCTGAAATGTATGTATTTGTTCTTGAGAGAAATCTGGGTGTTGCGTATTGGATGAAGCCCATTGGAACGTTGCTGAAATAGACAATTCTCATACTGTTTCCAAATTCTTTAACAACCTTCTCAAACCAATCGCGTTTTTTGCTTTCTATTTCTGGTTTAAGCGTTTCCATGTTGAAAGCGTTACTTGTTTGCCAATAAAGACAATATCTGCATGGCACGGGAATTTCCTCAAAGTTGTTGTTTGTTACATCCTCAATTTTAAACATGTTCCTAATCCTTGGTGTATTTACAGAAGCCTATAGCCGGCATCTTCTTTTACTCTATTCTCTTTAAAGGTTGTAATTAACATTTCTGGTTTTACAGTTTTAGGAGAACACGGAAACCGATTAGCTTTTACATAAAGTTTTGCGAGTTAAGGTTTTACACCGTGTTTCTCGTATGTAAGTCGCTTTTTAATAAGGTCTCTTACTTCTTCAAGAAACTTTTCATCTTTCTCCAAATTTAAGAATTGAGTGCGTTGATCTTCATAACCTTCAGGTATCTCAATTCGTATGCTGATAAAAGGTTTTCCAACAGCCATTTCAAACTCCCTTTTCTCATCTTCGTATTTCTTTTCACCTTTTGGCTTCCTCGATTCAAACCACTTTTTGACTTTAGCCAACTTATCACCCTATTAACCCAAATCTTAGAATGAGGTAAAGACTTGAAAAACTTAACTGAATCAGCGATGTTACCAAACCCACCTTAGTGAAGTCTCCAAAATGCACTTTTATCCCTTCACGTTTGAGGGCGCCAACAGCCATCATACACACAGACCCGCTGAAAGGTGTGGTTGCCCCTCCAAGATTGGTTCCCAGAACTAGCGCTGACCAAACAGGGATGGCGCTTAGGTCTGAAAAATTCTGTAATTTGATTATTGGAGAGAAAGTTAGGGCAACTGCAAGATTGCTAACTATGGTACTTGCGATACCGCTAAACCAAAGAGTTGCAATTGTTGCATTTAAAGAGCTTTGCCCGAATGTTTGAAAAAGCTGTGTTGATAGGATATTCAAAAATTGGCTCTTTTCCAAACCGCCCACAATAAACATAAAACCCGCTATGAAGAAAACGGTTTCCCAATCCAGCTCCTTAAAAATCTCCGCAGGATCTAACTTACTAAGAATTAAAGCTAAAATGGCACATCCTAAAGCTACCCCTTCCGGTCCCACACCCAAGTTTTCCAAAGTTAAGAAAAGAAAAATTAAAAGGAAAAGAATAAACAAGGATCTGTAGAAAAGCTGCTTGTCTGTTATGCTCTCCCGTGGATTGTATTCCGGGAGTTCTCTTTTTTCGCCAAGTCTAGACCTAAACAGCCAGTAGAGAGCCAAAATTGTTAACGCCCACAAAGCAACTTCACAAAGGGCAAGATAGCTTACGAAGTCTGTAAAGCTCATTCCTGCTTCAATACCAATTATCATGTTACTCACAGAGCCAATCAAAGTGCTTGTTCCCCCAAGATTTATCATGATAGTGGACGCCAAAAAATAGGGGGCTGGATCATAGTTTAGAAGCTTGGTTATTGTCACGGTGGCTGCTGCCATAAGAAGCATAGCTGTGGGATCGCTGAGAAACATAGAAACTGCGGCGGAGGTTACGCAGAGAAAAACGAAAAGTCTGCTAGGGCTTCCGCCTGAAAGTTTTATGGCATACAACGCCATGACTCGGAATAATCCACTTCTTTCGGCCACTTCCACCACAATCATTGTTCCAATTACAAGCCCTAAAAGCCTAAAATCTACAAATCCCAATGCTTCTTCGTAAGTGAAGACTCCGTATTGTATTCCAAACCATGCTGTAAGAAGGGCTCCGCTTAGGGCGGCAACCGACAATGGAGCAATCTCTATGGCGGAAACGAGAAGTGTCAAGAGGTAAATAAGGAGGAAAATTATTATGGCAGCGTCCATGTTTACTCATCCTCTTTTTCGTCCACTGTTCTGGCTAGGCGGTCAGCCAAAAACTCGGCTTTGCTTTCTATTATTCGGTAAAGAATTCTTCCCATATCATAGATCAGTAAGATAATTAGTCCTAGAGCTATGTATGTGGCAGCCGCCGTAAGGGTCCCCCCTACATTTTCAATTGTTGCCAAAATGGGCGAGACAGCTGTAACCACAAGAATAATGATAATGATGTAGATTAGGTCTCTAGCAGCCCTTTTCGGAGACATCTCCTCTTTTATGCCTAGCCTTCGGATAACTATATCAGTTAGGATGTCGCCCAAAACTAATGCGTCTGATAATGCGCGTATCAGAAAAATTGCCATAATCACGGTTGTAACAATCCATATCAATAAACTCGCGTTAAAATCAAAACCTGGAACAGCAACGCCCTCAACTGTTGGCGGGACAAAAGCGCTGACTATCCAGAATATGAAAGCCATTAAAAGGTTCATTACAATTCTTGGAAATCTGCGGCGAATCTCCTCCTTTTTACTTTTCATACTAGCCCCCACTTATACTTCTGTATCAAAATAAACTTTTGTTTCAGCAAACCTAGGAGAATATATACTAAAACAGACATAAAAATAAAAATTATGTTCGCGGTGAGCAGTCTTTATGAAAGTTGAAATAACGCTTCTAGGAACAGGCGGCGGAAGATTCGCCACGATAACGCAGAAAAGACGGACAGCAGGGATAAGGATAATCACGGAAAGCCTAAATTTGCATCTGGACCCTGGACCCGGAGCTCTGGTTCATTCTGTTAATATGGGTTTGGACCCGCAGAAGCTCGATGCTGTTTTCGTTTCTCATTGTCATCCAGACCATTATACGGATGCCGAAGTTTTAATCGAGGCTATGACTCGAGGGATGACCCGGAAACGTGGAGTTTTGGCGGCAGCGAAAAGTGTTTTGGCTGGAAATGAGATGTGCGAACCTTCAATTTCAAAATATCACCAGCAAATGCCCGAACAAAAATTTGAGGCTGTGCATGGTTTAGAGTTTAGGGTTGCCGACCTTAATGTCTTAGTCACGGAAGCACGGCACACAGACCCTGACACTGTAGGTTTCAGGTTTGAAACTAAAAAATTTGGAGCCTTTGCCTACACTAGTGACACAGAATATTTTGAGGGCATAGGTAAATACTACAAGGACGTTAGACTTCTCCTACTATGTGTTATGAGACCTTCTGGGAAACCGTGGAAGGGGCACATGACCACAGAAGATGCAATAAAAATAATTGAGGAGAGTTCTCCGGAAAAAGCGGTTTTAACCCATTTTGGAATGCAGATGATATTTAAGGGTCCGGCAAACCAAGCCAAACTCATAGAAGAGAAAACCGGAGTTCCAACGGTCGCGGCTGTGGATGGAATGCAAATCAGTTTCGGAGAAAATATAACTACGCAAATCAAAGGAGTGAAGGTCCAGCAAGGTTTAAACAGATTTATTTAAAGTTTGGTTATCTATAATAGAATTCATATCCATAGCATGATACTTCTCCACGATGATTTTCAAATCTGTTTCTGGCATAACGTGGGCATAAACTTCAACTATATGCATACCGTCTCTATCAAGAGTCTGTAATTTTTCTCTGTTATTTATTCGTACATGATGGTATTCAAAGAATTTTTTAAATCCATATTTTTCATAGAATTTCCACGCTGGAGGTTCAATGCTCCATGCTTCTAAACGTTTTATACCTAACTCTTTTCCACGTTTTATTCCTTCATTTAAAAGTTTGGTCGCAACGTCCCTTCTTCTAAATTCGGGTAATACACCAATATTCCAGAGCATTCCGTTTCCTTCAACTTTTCTATACTTCCTGGAGTTTCTTCTCGCTCGATGTCTAAGAAGCCAACAATTTTCTTATTATATAAAGAAGCTACTAACTCGACAGTTATCCCATGATATTTAGGCTTGTTCCTTTCTAATATTCTTTCATTAGATCCCAAATAGGCAAGTGCATGACATTTCAGCCATTCTTTCTCATCGTCAGGTTGATAATTGCGAATAACGAGGTTCATAAACTCACCATTCAAATCAGAATTTTAGGATTCTAGAGGCTAAAAGCTTTAGCAAAGAGTTATTTTCTCTTGTGGCATATATCTTCAAAAGGAAGTACGTTCCCATGCGTCTCGTGCTGCGAATAGGAGGTTCAGTTGTTGCCTCGCCCGTTAATCCAGCATTAATTAGTAAATATACGGATGTTTTGAAGGAATTGAGGGGTTTAGGGCATGGGGTGGTTGTGGTTGTTGGCGGCGGCGCCTTAGCAAGAGAATTTATCGAAACAGCCAGGAAATTGGGACTTGAAGAGAAAGACCAGGATGATGTGGCAATTTCGGTTTCGCGAATTTTTGCGCAACTTTTCCTCAAAAAGCTTGGTGGAATAGGCTGTAAGGCTGTTCCAGTGACTGTGGAAGAGGCTGCTAAATGCTTAAGTGAAGGAGAAATTGTGGTTATGGGCGGTTTAAAGCCTGGGATGACCACAGATGCTGTAGCTTCTTTAGTTGCCGAACGGATAAATGCTGATGTGCTTGTTAAGGCTACAGACCAAGATGGTGTTTACGATAAGGATCCGCGAAAGTTTCCAGACGCTGTGAAGCTTGACCATTTAAGTTTTGAAGACTTGCCGAAATTTTTGGCTGAAAGTAGGCATAAGGCTGGAATTCACCAGATTCTAGATCCTGAAGCGGTTAAAATTTTAAAGAGGAAGCGGGTTAGGATTTTTGTTTTAAATGGGTTTAAGCCTGAAAATGTTTTGCTTGTTGTTAGAGGGAAGCGTGTGGGAACATTGATAGAATAGTTTTGTTGAGAATAAGGCTTAAATATCACAGTTGATATCGAATTCGATATCGATGGTGATATAAATGCTCGATGAAAATCCTCCTCCACCGCCGCCTCCTTTCAAACATTGGATGAGACACATGGCAGCGGTTCCCAAAGGATTCCTACGCTACCAAGTTCTCGAACTTCTAAATGAGAAGCCGCTTTCTGGTTCAGAAATAATGAACAAAATTGAAAAGCGGACAAACGGTTGTTGGAAGCCAAGCCCAGGTTCTGTCTATCCGCTTTTAGCTTGGCTTCAGGACAACAGCTACATAAAAGAGGCGCTAACGCAGGAAAGTGGAATTAAAAGGTATGCGCTTACAGATAAGGGTAAGGGGCTTCTTGAAGAACAGAGAAAAATAAAGACGCAATTTAGACGGGGAAGAAAATTTTTCGCTCCACCCTTTTTCAGCGCTTTATGGTTCCGCTTACCGCCTGAAAAGGCTGGGGAACTTCGCGACACTGTTCGAAGGCTTGTTAAAGCCTTTTTCACCGTAGGTTTAAGTTTGGAAGAAAAGTTTTCAGAGCAAACTGTAAACGAAGTTTTGAGTGTGCTTAATGAAACTGCAGATAAGCTTGAAAAAATCAGCAACAAACTGTAAAGATGGGTGGAATGGGAAAATGGCTGATGATGTTATAGAGACGGAAGGACTGACAAAGGTTTTCAACAAAAATCTTGTGGCAGTAGACCACGTGAACTTCAGCGTGAAAAACGGTGAAATCTTCGGTTTTCTGGGTCCTAACGGTGCGGGAAAAAC
>CBETPM010000031.1:0-7507 GCA_965538135.1 Candidatus Bathyarchaeota archaeon | reverse complement strand
TCTTTTTTTGAATATGCGCATTACGGGCATGACGCTGTTATCAGCGTATTGAGAAAAGAAATCATTGTGATAACCTATTATGTTTCCGCCTATACTGCCTACTTCTGGTTTTTTAAAGTTTTCAACAATTTTGTTTATCCAGTTTTTTGGAACTACGCAGTCATAATCTGTGAAGGCAATAATTTCTCCTGTGCTGTGCTTTAATCCTGTATTTCTCGCAGCATTTAATCCCGGTCTTTCTTCTGTTAAAAGTTTAACTGGATATTGAGCAACGATTTCTCTTGTGCCATCTGTAGAGTTTCCATCAACAACTATTATCTCTAATTTGTCTTTTTCATAATTTACTTGCATTAGAGAATCTAAAAGGTCTCTTATGTAAGCCGCTCCGTTTTTAACTGGTATAATTACAGAAACTTTGGGCCGCGGTTTTTTGTCATTTTCCAAGGGCTTGTTCCTCTGGAATTACTTATCGCGTAGTAATGTTCTTGCAGCTTTTCTAACGGCTTGATAACTATTCAAAACTGGTTTCCATCCAAGTTTTTTAAGTTTTCCAACATCCAATAACATGGTTTTAACGTCACCTTTCCAGCCTCGCCCACCATCGACACCACCAGTAAAAAAGTATTCCGCGTTTTTTAAGCCCATTTCTTCACAAACAATGTTTGCTATCTGCTTTACATTAACTTGGTCTTCTGAGCCTACATTGTAGATTTCCACCCTATTTGCATTGGCTTGTAGACCAGTGAACATGGCTTTTACGCAATCTTTAATATCTAAATAGGATTTGGTTTGACTTCCATCTCCGAGAATCTCTAGTTTTTGAGGATTTTTCTTAAGTTTTTTTATGAAGTCGTATATCACGCCGTGTTGCATTCTAGAGCCTACAATGTTTGCTAATCTGTATATGATGGCTTTAAAGCTGTAAGTGTAAGCGTAACTTGTTATTAGAGCTTCACAGGCAATTTTGGATGCTCCGTAAACTGAAATTGGCTTGAGAGGAGCATAGTCTTCTGGTGTTGGAATTTTTTGAGGCTCTCCGTAAACTGTGGAAGAAGAAGTAAATACCAGTTTTTTCATCTTTCCGGTTTGACGGATGATTTCAAGTAGGTTGAAGGTGGCAACCACGTTTTGTTCATAATGTATTACTGGGTTTGCGGAGCCTACTCTCACTTCGGGATTAGCTGCGAAGTGGAAAACAGTTTCACAATCGTCTAAATACTCACGGATTTTTTCGGGTTTTAGCAAATCCTCTCTAACAAAAGTGAAGTTTGGATTTTTCAACCATTTCTTTATGTTTTCAAGTTTTCCTGAGCTTAAATTGTCTAAAACAACAACTTCGTGATTTTCACAGAGAGCGTCTACAATGTGGCTTCCTATAAAACCTGCTCCTCCAGTTACAAAGACTTTTCCAAGTTGCAGTTTTGAAAGCATCGTTTTCCCATCTAGTTAAATGGAATTGTTGCTGTTAATTTTTGTTAAGGCTTTCCACAGATGGTCACTTTCTGGGCGAACAATATTTATTTCTTTTCCATTTTTACGAATTAACACTCGTTTCCTGGGAGAGTCTAGAAACTCGCCAATGACACGCGCCTTAATTCCCTGTTTTCTTAAATTTTCAAGGATTTTCTCTGCTGAACTCTGTTCAGAAGCTATAAGCAATGCTCCTGAACTTATAAGTTGTAAAGGGTCAATTCCGAAAAAACTGCAAATTTCTAGGGTTTCTTTTGCTACTGGTATTTTTTCTTCGAAGACCTTTATACCCAAATTTGATGCGTCAGCCATTTCATGTATGCCTCCAGCTAAGCCGCCTTCTGTAGGGTCGTGCATGGCATTGACTCCGCCAGTTTTAAAAGCGGTTATTGCATCTTTGACAACGCTGATTTTTTCATAAAATTTCTTAGCGCTATCCACAATCTTTTGGTCAAGTTTTTCTTTAAGGAATTCCTCTCTTTCCGTGGCAAGAATTGCTGTTCCTTCAACTCCAGCAGTTTTGGTCAAAATTAGCTTGTTTCCCGGTTTAGCCCCTCCAGCCGTTACATACTTTCCTTTTTCTGTTATACCAAAAGCGCATCCTACAACCAGAGGAGCACTTATCCCAGGTGTAACTTCACAGTGTCCTCCAATAATGGCGATTTTTAACCCTTTTGCAGCCTTATCAATCTGGACACTTATTTTTTTGATGATTTCCTTGTTTGTCTTTTCTGGGAGTAAGATGCATGAGAGGAAGAACGTGGGTTTAACACCGAAAGTGGCTATGTCGTTAGCGTTGATGTGTACGGCTAGCCATCCTATATGCTCTATTGCTCCAGTGATGGGATCCATGGAAGTGATTAAGGATTTGTCCCCTAGGTCGATAACTGCCCCGTCAAACCCCACAGAAGGCCCTGAAATAACTTCTTCACGTTTCACACCCAGATTTTTGAAAACTACTTCTCTAAGAATTTCGACTGGAATCTTCCCAGCTGGCAACTTCATTACAAAATCTCCTTTTAAACTCTAAAAATTTTTGTGGTAACGTTATCGAAACCAAGGCAGTATTCTCTCTACTGTTTTGGCTATTGCAAATCCTATGGCAATTGAGATTCCAGCTTGAGCGAAGAGGTCTTGGATGAAAGACAATACTGCGACAGGATATCCTTTGATGAAGATGTTGACGAAGAAGTAGGTTGCAGCCATAAGAAAACCACCTATTACACATGCGATCAACTGTAGTATGCCATTCTTTTTCTTTGTCAGTCCAGGTATCGTTCCCTCTAATCCATGTGCGATGATTGAAACATACCATCGTGGGTATGCGAGGTAGAAATCTGCTACAATAGCGCCAACAACTCCTACAAGTCCCCCTACTTTTTCTCCAAAGAGTAAGGCAACGAGGAACACAACGAAGTCTCCAAAGTGCAGGAATCCTCCAGTTGGTGAAGGAACAGGATATACTTGATATGTAAAAACTATCATCACGGCATATAAAGCAGAAAATAATGCTACAACGGAGGCTTCGACACTCGTTAACAATGGACCTTTCAACGCCATAGACGGGGTGGTAAGAGCTGTTAGTGTGCTGATTAACATGAATATTATGCCAAGTGTCATTCCAAAGGTAAAGCCAATTAATTGACTTAATCCAAACATTGTGGGGGTTAGGAGTCCTAACAGGGCTGTAACTGTCCCTATGATGTTCGCAAGAGCGCTTATCTTTGCATAACCCTTACGCATAATATAGGCTCCTGCAAGGGCAAGAATAAGGCTAAATAAACCAAAGAAAATTAAAAGGCTACAGAACATTTTTTCAGAATCCGTTATGTTTATCTTCTCAAATATTGACCATCCGAAACTTGATAAGAAATATAAGATTTCAAAGATAGAAGCTGCCCCTGTCAAGATGCCTCCTGTAGCGCCAGATATCCATGCTATTAACTGCTTATTCATCTACAACACCTATTATCAACTTGTAGTATAGTTGTAACTATATTAGTTTTTCCGAATTAAAGTAAAAATTTTAGATCGTCTACCGCTTGTAAGACTTTCCTGCCACGTTTTGTAATTTTGTAGAATTTCTTTCCATTTTTTGCGTAGCCTCTTATTAGTCCTTTTTCTGAGAGTTCACTTAAATGTTGATATATGGCCCCTCTTGTCATGGTTTTTCCGAGTCTTTTCCATAAATCGTAACCATATGTGTCTTTTCTATCTAGGATCCGCAGTATTTTTTCCTTTGTACTTATTTCTAAGCCCAAAACCACTGTTTTCTGTTTTTTGGTGAGAGACTGCAGAACATCTGTAGCTTTTAAGCCGCTTCCAGTTATAAGACAGACAACGCTGTCATCGCTGCGAATTTTTCCTGCTTCAACAAGCTTTTTTAAAGCAGCTATGGTGGCTGAGCTTGCTGGTTCTGCGAACATTCCTTCAAGTTTGGCTATTTGGAGTTCTGCAGCGAAAATTTCCGCGTCAGAAACAGTTAAAGCCGTTCCATTTGACTCGTTTATTGCTTTTATTGCCAGTTTTCCTTGCAGTGGCTTGGAAACTAACACTGCTAGAGCATGCGTGGAAGGTTTTGAAAATTCAACGATTTCGGAACGCCCTTCTAGAATTGCTTCAGCTATGGACGCGCTTCCTTCCGGCTGAACGCCTACCATTTTTGGCAAAGAAGCTGATAAGCCTAACTGTTTAAGTTCTTTGAACCCTTTCCATACAGAGTAGATGGTTCCTCCGCTTCCCATAGAAACAATAAACCATTCTGGAACACCTAGTTGTTCGAAAATTTCGTAGGAAATGGTTTTTTGTGCTTCAATAACTAGGGGATTCAGCTCTGCGGTCGCTTGGTACCAGTTCATTTCTTTTGCCAAAGCTTCAGCTTTAACTATGGCTTCGTCTACAATGTTGCCGTACTCTTCAATAACAGCATCGTAAACAAGCATTTGAGCCAGTTTGCCGACGTCCACGAGTTTTGGGACAATTATGTGGCAGTTTAAGCCAGCCTTTGCGCAGTAAGCAGAAAGAGAAGCTCCAAGATTTCCGTTGGTTGCGCTTATCAGAGTGTCGTATTTTAAATCGAGTGCATGGGACGTCATAAGCGCTGCTGCACGGTCTCGGAAAGAGTTGGTGGGGTTACGGGTCTCATCTTTCAAAAATAATTTTTGTAGTCCTAAATCTTTAGCGAGTCTTTCTGCTTTATCAAGAGGTGTCCCGCCCTCTCCTAAGCTAACTTTGTTCTTTACTTGTGGAAGTAAAGATTTATACCGCCAAAAACTTCTCTGCCCAGAAAACTTGATTCCACCATGTTTTGGTAGAACAATTTTATATTCTAGTATTCCACCACATTTTTCGCATATGCCCTTTGAAGCGGCTACCAAAGAAAATTTCGAGCCGCAACCAATACATTCTAAAGTCATAATTTTGCTCCATTAAAAATGCGTTATCTTTTAAACAGTTTTTGAAAGTTTTCAGAAAAAACTTTCCTTTTAGCTTTAGGCGAGATTTCTGCAGCCTCAACAATGGCTATTTGCGTAGGATAACGGTAGTATGGCACATCTGAACCAAATAATACTCTATTTTCGTCTATGTCCACAGACATTTCAATAAAATCGGGCAAAGTACCCGAAGTCTCCACATAAACATTTTCACATTCTTTCAGCGCTGCAACAGCGGATTCTTTTAAATGACCTATGATAATGGGAAGACTGGGATATTTTTTAGCGATTTTCAGAATTAATCCTGGCGAGGAAAAGCCGTTCCCCGAATGGAATAGTATTGGAATGTTCAGCTGGTTAGTTTTTTCGAAGAACTCGTTGAAAAACGGATGATCTGGTCTGAAGCACTCAACCATTGGATGTAATTTAATTCCTGTCAAACCTAAACCATTTTTTATACGGTCTAACTCTTTTATGGCGTCGTCTCTTCGAGGGTCTACGCGTCCAAATCCAACTAGGCGTTTAGGATATTTTTCTACGCATTCTGCGATGTAGTTATTCATTTCAGGATACTTGTCGCCTACGTTTGGGTTTGGAAAGACAACGGCTCTTTCCACATTGTATTTGTTGAAAAGCTGAATGAGTTCTTCAACGTGAATTGTTGGGTTCATATAAGGCTGCCAAGGTCCAGATTCGCCTAAATGAACGTGGGCATCGCAGATTTTCATAATTGGTTTCTCCTTATTTTCATATTTCTTTGATATTGTTTTAATGTTTATAGTTTGCTAATTAAATAGGGAAAGGTCTAAATTAGAGTATTAAAATGATAGTAGAAAAGTCGGAGTGGCCTTTATGAGTGAGAAGGTTAAGGAAGACCCTGTGAAGTTGCATAAGGATGCAAACACCCTTTACGAAATTGGCAAGTATAAAGAAGCTCTGGAAAAATTTTTGCAAGCTTCGGAGCTTTATCGCAAAGCCAACAACTTCTTCGATGCTACTTCCATGCTTTATAAGGCTGGCGAATCCGCCTACATGCTTAAAGATTATGAAACTGCCCTAGAACATTTTCTCAAATCTGCAGAACTTTCTTTCAACAAAGGCTTTGACAGGTTTGGAGTCAGCGCTCTGGAATATGCAAGAGACTGTTACAAAGCTCTAGAAAACGAAGAAAAAGTTCAGGAACTTGAAAAGAAAATAAAAGAAGTTAAGAAAAAACTGGAAGCGTCCTTCTAAAATCGCTCAGTTTCCTCCTTTATTTTAACAAGGCAAGTTTTATCTTTCTGCTAGAACACCAATTAAACTTGAAACATGTTCTATAAAGGTTAGCAAAATGCCAACCTCCTTCAAAGCACTCGCTGAACTATGCGAAAAACTGGAAAACACAACCAAAAGACTGTTTATGATACAACTGGTAGCAGACTTTCTAAAACAGTTGGAACCAGAAGAAGTTGAACCAGCCGTGTCCATGATTCTTGGAAGACCCTTCCCAAAATATAGCCAAAAAACTATGGAAGTAAGTTGGGCGACATTAAGCGAAATAATAAAAAGCATAACAGAAGTTGAATGGAAAATTTTTATGGATGTCTTTGGCAGAACAGGCGACATAGGCTCAGCCACAAAAACCCTTTTCGAACAAAGTAAAGTCAAAAAGCAAGCTACACTTCTGGAGAAAGAATTAACAATAGAAGAGGTAAGGCGCAGTTTAGAAGCCATAGCAGAAGCAGCTGGACAAGGTTCAAGAGAAAAGAAAGAACGACAAATCGAAGTTCTTCTAAGCCTAGCTTCGCCGATAGAAGCCAAATACATTGTTAAAGTTTTCATAGGAGAGATGAGAACTGGTTTTTCAGAAGGCTTAATGGAACAAGCAGTTTCAAAGGCTTTCCGTATTCCCTTAGACATTGTTCAAAGAGCAAGTATGGCTGTGGGAGATATAGGCGAAGTTGCAGAAATAGCCAAAAATAGAGGTCTAGAAGGTTTATCGACTGTAGGGTTTAAAGTTTTCAGACCTGTTAAGCTTATGTTGGCTCAGATGGCAAGCGATGTCGCTGAAGCGTTAAACGAGCATAGTGGAAAAACTGCTTTTGAATTTAAATTGGATGGGGCTAGGGTTCAAATTCACAAGCTTGATGATGAAGTGAGAATTTTTAGTCGCCGTCTCACAGATGTTACTAAAAGTTTGCCAGACATCGTGGAAATTGTCAGAAAAAATGTTGAGGCAAGGGATGCTATACTTGAGGGTGAAGTTATCGCGGTTGACGATTCAGGTAATCCCATTCCCTTTCAGCATTTAATGAGAAGGTTCAAAAGAGTCCACAAAATAGAAGATGCGGCTGAAAAAATTCCGATAAAGCTTTACCTTTTTGATGTTTTATACCTGGAGGGAAAAAGTCTTATCGGGCTTCCATATGTGGAACGGAGAAAAATATTGGCTAAAAATTCCGGAGAAATATCGTTGACAACGCAGATAATAACTGAGAACCGTGAAGAAGCTGAAAAGTTTTTAAATCAAGCCTTAGACGCTGGACACGAAGGGTTAATGGCTAAAAAACCTGAGAGCATTTATATTCCTGGAATCCGTGGAAAGCACTGGTTGAAAATCAAGC
>CBETPM010000030.1:0-7687 GCA_965538135.1 Candidatus Bathyarchaeota archaeon | reverse complement strand
TCATTTTTTTAATTTCCGCTACAGCTTCAACAACCATGGGAATAAAAGCTGAAGTGGTTCGTTTTCCATTGAAAGGCGGTTTAAAAAAGCGTACAGGACCGTCAGTTTCTGTAAGCAGGTGGGTTAACGGCACTCTTCTTACAACCTCACGTATTCCATTCGAATAGACCGTCGGCACTCCTTCTGTAATGTAGTAGCCATTTTCCACAGCTTTTCTCAAAGCACTAATAGGGTTGCTAAACCAGTGTAATAAAATTCGCTTAACACGATACGATGGTAGCATTTCAACAATTTGCGCCGTAGTACCGCGGGAATGAATTATCACTGGCAAATCCAGTTTCTCAGCTAAATGCAGCATTTCCTCAAAAACCCTCATCTGCTTGTCCCATATCTTTTCATACTTGTAGTCTAACCCTATTTCTCCTATGGCAACAACAGAGTCATTTCGACTTTCTTTCAAAATCAAATTCAAAGTTTCTTGGAACTCATTCTCCTTTAAGGAATTCACACTCCATGGATGAACGCCTAAGGCAGCATAAACCATGTTGGAATATCGTCTAGCTAGCTCCAAACTTCCTACGCTTGTCTGTAAATCCATAGAGTTTGAAACTAAAGCTACGACACCGGAGTTTTTTGCTTCTTTTATAATTTCGTCAACACATTCAGCATACTCTTCATCCGATAAATGTATGTGAGCGTCAACAAACTTCATCGGGCATCACTTTGAGCATAAAACTACAATTCACTTACTTTTATGATTTCCTCTTAAAATCAGATAGATACAATTTTCCACATTTCCAAAAACCACGCTGATAATAAGTCAAAGCAGAGACGAACAAAAGAATTTTTTAAACAAAATTTTACTCTATACAAGTAAATGAATAGCATTTTTGTCAGAATCCAGATAATAAACGTTAAATATTGCTTTAAATAGAAAAAGAGGCTACGGAGTGGTCTTTATGGCAGATTTAGAATTAGCTATAGCTCCAATGCATAGACTATGCAAAAAGGCTGGAGCTGAGAGAGTAAGTGAAGCTGCAGCTAAAGAATTAGCCAAAGCATTAGAGGAAATTGGCATAAAAATTGGCAAAGAAGCTTTAGATTTTGCTATGCACGCTGGAAGAAAAACCATAAAAGCTGAAGACATCGAGATTGCTGCAAAAAAGGTTATTGGCAAATAGCCTTACACACCACACTCTCTTTCTTTTTCAATGTTTTCTACGTAATGTTAAAATAATGTAACATCTCTTTAGCTTAGAAAACCTAAAAAACCACCTTGCAGTTTTGTCTATTTAAGTGGTGAAAATGGGCGGAAAAAAGAAGCTCAGCTTAAAACAAATGGAGCGTATGCGAGCCAAAAAAGACGAAGAGGAAAGAAAGAAGAAGGAGAAAAAGGCTGCAGCGCCGAGAGAAAAGAAAGCCGCGGGAATAATACCGCCAGACCCTAAAAACGAAAAAATTGTTGGCGAATTAAAGAAGATGCCTGTCTTAACGCCATACACCGTGGCTTCCAGGTTTAACATTAGAATAAGTGCTGCAAAAGACTTTCTTAGAAGGTTAGAAGAGAACGGTGTTATCCAGATGGTTTCTGGAAATCATAATATAAAAATATACAAGGCATCGTGAAGTGGATAATAATAGCCATTTAAAAGCTGCCCTTTTTCAATAAATAAAAAATATGGAATAATGTGACAATGCTACATTTTCTGTAAGGAGTTTCGAAGTCTCTTGGAGTTTCCCGAAAGAGTTTACACAAAAGATGAAGTGAAGAAGGCAAAGGAACTCATAGATAAAGGACATAAACATAGGCTAAAGATAACAGGTACAAAGGAATTTAAACAAAAAGTTAGAGAATCCCTTAAACTTGTTAAAACAGCCGGCTACTATGATTTCCTTAAAACTTACATTAGAAGCATAATTGAAATTGACGGCTTAACACAGCTTCGTGAATCCGAAGCAGCCATTTGGGCGAATAAGTATGCTGTTAAAAACACTGTGGATGCTGCTAGTCTTTTCATACAGAAAGCCCATCACATGAAAGAGTATCTTGAAGGAAAGCTCTATTATGGTGGGGAAGCAGAAAAACGCTCCGACGAAGAACGTATACGGTTTCTAGAAATTTTAAAGAAGAAAACTCGAAAGAGGGAAGTAAAAGAAGAATGTGAAAGACTTTTGAACCTGTGGAGCGAAAGCTATCTCGTTTACTGAAAGCTTTCAACACGAATTTTGGTTCCGCTTTTGACCTTGCTGAAGAGCTCAAGATTTTTAGTTATCTTTCCTAAAACGTTCACCGGACTGTATGGTTGCGATTCTCCATAAAATATACACAAGGCACTTCCCATAGGCCAGAAGGCAATGGTTCCCTTTTCCACAGTGCTTTTTGCCTTTTCCTCTCCCATCTTAACGGGAATTTCAAAGTAGATTTCCTCTTTCCACAGTGCTGCTCTTCCTTCTATGGGAAGTTTTCTGGCAATCATGTCTATGGTTCGTGGAGCCAAAAAGCGTACAAGCTCGCCTTCTGCTTCGCCCAACTCTTCGATAATAAATTTTATTTTTATTCGTGAAATTTCTGCTTCTCCCAATTTTTCATCCTCTGTAAAATTGACTCTTCAAGAAGCTTTTCTAGGGAAACTGGGCCGAGAACTTGAAGCTCATATCTAACTCGCACGGTGGGCTTGTTGATGGTCATTACTCTTCTTAAATCGATAGGTGTGCCGATGACTACAGCTTCGCATGGTGCGCGGCTGATAGTCTCTTTAAGCTCCGCTATTTGTTTGTCGCCGTAGCCTAAAGCTGGTAGTATTGGCCCAAGATGCACATATGTCTGATAAGCATCTTTTATTGAACCTACAGCATAGGGTCTTGGGTCAACAATTTCTTTAGCTCCAGATTTTTTCGCTATTATTGTAGCGGCGCCATAGGGCATTCCGCCATGAGTTAATGTTGGCCCGTCCTCGATTACCAAAACCTTTTTGTCTTTAATTAACTCGGGTTTGTCAGCTGTTATTGGCGAGGCAGCTTCAAGGATTAAGGCGTTTGGATTAACATTTTTTATATTTTCCTTAACTTTTTGCACATTTTCTGGTTTAGCAGTGTCCACCTTGTTTATTATTACGACATTTGCCATTCGCAAGTTGGCTTCTCCCGGATAATATGTAACTTCATGTCCTGCTCTGTGAGGGTCTGCAACCACTATGTGCAGGTCTGGCTTGTAGAAGGGTAAGTCATTGTTTCCGCCGTCCCAAACAATGACGTCTGCTTCTTTTTCTGCCTCTCTCAAAATTTTTTCGTAATCTACTCCTGCGTAAACGATTATGCCGTTGTCAATGTGAGGTTCGTATTCTTCCCTTTCTTCAATGGTGCATTCATACTTGTCTAAATCTTCGTAAGAGGCAAAACGTTGGCAAACCTGTTTTCTCAAGTCGCCATAAGGCATGGGATGCCTTATAACCACAACCCTTAAGCCTTTGCTTTTAAGAATTTTTGCAACTTGCCGTGATGTTTGGCTTTTCCCAGAGCCCGTTCTGACAGCGCCTACAGATACTACTGGAACCTTGGCTTTTAACATGGTTGTTTTTGGTCCCATAAGGCGAAAGTCTACGCCGCTTGCTAGGGCTATGGAAGCCTTGTGCATTACATACTCGTGGGAAACATCGCTGTAGGCGAAAACTACCTGGTCAACATCATATTTTTTTACAAGTTCTGGCAGTTCTTCTTCCGGATAGATGGGTATACCATTCGGATATTTTGAACCTGCAAGCTCCGGAGGATAAATTCTTCCCTCTATGCCCGGTATTTGGGTAGCTGTGAAAGCCACAACTTTGTAGGCATCATTATTTTTGAAGTAAACATTAAAGTTGTGAAAGTCTCTTCCCGCAGCGCCCATTATAATAACTTTCATTTTCTGCATAGGATTTCCCTCGGAGATAGAACTTGAAAGAGGGATATTTAATACGAAACTCATTCCATATAAACGTTAACTTGGAAATTTCTGCTCTAAAACATTTAGAACTGCCTCGCTTATGTATTCCGCTTGTTTCTCTGTGACACCTGGATGGACTGGCAAGGAAAAAACTTGGCTTGCAGCTTTTTCTGTTTGCGGAAGCCGGTATTTTCCAAACTTGCTGTAGTAGGGCATCAAATGTATTGGGCATTTATAGTAAACTTGGGCGTCTATTCCCTTTCGCCTTAATTTTTCCAGGATTTCATCTCTTTCCTTTTCTTTTGCATTTTTCAATTTTACAGTATACAAGTACCAACTGTGTTGATAACCTTGGGGCTGTGTTGGCAATTTCAGTTTTTCCACGTTTTTCAATTTCGCGGTCAGTTTTTCCGTGTTTCTCCGTCTTTTTTCCAAAAATTTTGGCAGTTTTTCCAGTTGCACGGAGCCAATTGCTGCTTGAATTTCGGGCATTCGATAGTTGTGTCCAAGCATGATGGATTTGTATTTCTCTTTTTCTCCATGGCTTCTTATGATGTGCATTTTTTCAGCCAATTCGTCGTGGTTTGTCGTTATCATCCCCCCCTCGCCGGTAGTCATGTTTTTGCTTGCATAAAAGCTCCAACAAGCAGCATCCGCAAAAGCTCCCGGCGGTTTCCCTTTGTATCCGGCGCCGTGGGCTTGAGCCGCGTCTTCGATAATGAGTAACCCGTGTTTTTCTGCGATTTCTTTTATTGGTTGCATGTTTGCTGGTAAGCCGTAAAGGTCTACAGGAATTATCGCCTTTGTTCTCTTTGTTATGGCTTTTTCAATTTTTTCTGGAGAAATGTTGTAAGTTTCTGGCTCTATGTCTACAAAAACTGGTTTAGCCCCTGCCATTACAATAACTTCTGCTGTCGCAACAAAAGTAAAACTCGGCAGAATAACCTCGTCCCCATTTTTTATGCCAGCTGCTGTCAGCGCTAAATGCAACGCGGCGGTTCCAGAGTTCACGGCTATTGCATGTTTTGCTTCTACAAATTTTGCGAATTCTTTTTCGAATTTTTTAACCATTGGACCCATGCCTAATCCATGGGTTAAAATTCCACTTTCTAAAACCTTAACAACAGCCTCTATTTCCTTTTTTCCAATTTGAGGCGCATTTATCGGAATCATTTCACCGCCTAAGCAGAATATCTGATTTTTGTGCTAATAACTTGTGCGTATATTTTATCTGAATAAAAATGTGGGAGCAATTAAAAATGTATGAGGTTTAAGTTTTTAATTCTCCTAAGAAACTCTTTGATTTCTCTTTCTACTTCCTCTTTCCGTTTAGTCAAAAAATCCAGTTCTTCATTTATTTCTTCAAACCACTCTTTTATGGCTAGTTCGCATTCTTTTTTAGACATCGGCGCCAGATATTGGGAAACGTCTTGTGGTGTGGCTTTGCCAAGCTTTTCAAGGGGGTAATTGATTTGTTGGAATTTAGAAAAGTGGAAGAAGTGTCTGGTAGATTTAGGCTTCATTAAGCATCCGCTTAATCCTGCGGAAATTACTTTCTCAATTGGAATTTCATGGTTTGAGTTGCACGCATAGCGGTGAATCCTTCGGGTTCCAACTCGTATTATCGGATTTTGGAAAGCATCAATAAGCATTACTGGAATATGCGTATAACCGAGATTTTTTAAAGCTAGCCAGCGGTGCATTCCATCTAGAATTACGTGAGTTTTTTCATCTGCTATTATTGGATACTTGAGAAAGCCATCGTTGAGTATTTCTCGTTTAAGTATTTCCAAGTAGAGGGGTGAGCCTTTTTCGTGAGGTTTTAGCTCGTTAATGGGCATCAAAGCCATTTTGAAATGTTTTTTTTCTATGGAAACTGTAGAAGTCATTGGGCTGCGGCACCATTAACTGGTGAAGGTTGGCACTTCTATTTTCTCTGGCTGGTAATCCACAAGTTTCCCTTCGAGAAATTGTTCGTAGGCTGACAAATCAAGTAAGCCATGTCCACTATAGTTCATGGCTATAACCTTTTTCTCGCCGGTTTTCCTGCATCTTAAAGCTTCGTCTATCACGTATTTTATGCTGTGGGCGGTTTCTGGAGCAGTTATTAATCCTTCAGTTTGCGCTAGGATTCTCGCTGCTTGAAAGACTTCTGTTTGGCCATAGGCAATGGAGCGTATGTGTCCTTTGTGGATTAGGTAGGATATTGAGGGCGCCATGCCGTGGTATCTTAAACCGCCGGCGTGGATTGGTGGACAGGCATATCCGTGTCCTATTGTCAACATTTTAAGTAGGGGTGTCATTTTTCCGGTGTCGCCGTAATCGTATGTGTATAAGCCTTTTGTGGTGTGGGGAACTGCTTTAGATTCGCATGCCACGAATTCTGCGTCTGTTTTGCCTTTCAATTTGTCCATCATGAATGGATAGCAGAACCCTGCGTAGTTAGAACCGCCACCTATGCATCCACAGATTACATCTGGATATTTGCCTATGAGCTCGAACTGTTTTTTTGCTTCTAATCCTATTATTGTCTGGTGCATGAGTACATGGTTAAGCACCGAGCCAAGAGAATACCGCGTATCTTCACGGGTTAAAGTATCCTCTATGGCTTCACTTATGGCTATTCCCAAAGTTCCCGGGTTGTCCGGGTTTTCTTTTAGCAGTTTTCTGCCGAATTTTGTTTCGTTGCTTGGGGATGGGAACATTTCTGCGCCGTATATTTGAGCTATGATTCTTCTTCCAGGCTTTTGATAGTAGCTTGCCTTCACCATGTAGATTCGGCATTTTAACCCGAAAATGGTGCACGAAAAAGCTAGGGCTGTGCCCCATTGTCCAGCTCCTGTTTCTGTTACTAGTCTTTTTATTCCTTGTTCTCTGTTGTAGTATGTTTGTGCAAGGGCGGTGTTTGCTTTGTGGCTTCCGGTGGGGCTGAAGTTTTCGCATTTGAAGTATATTTGGGCTGGTGTTTTCAGGTAGTTTTCGAGTCTTTTGGCTCTGTAGAGGGGCGTTGGGCGTGGTAGCCTTAGATACGCATCAAGTACTTCGTCGGGTATTTTGATGTAGCGTTGTGTTGAGACTTCTTGTTTTATGAGTTCTTTTGCGAATATTCTTTCCAGCAGTTGGGGGCTTATGGGTTTTAGGGTTGTGGGGTCTAATGGTGGTGGTAATGGTTCTGGCAGGTCTGCTTGAATGTTGTACCATTCTGTTGGGATTTCTTCGGGTTTTAGTTGGATGAAACTTTCGTTGCTTTTTGTGTGATGCATATATGTGTTCCCTCATGTATATTTCTGTTCATTTAAGTATGTTAATAAACTTAAGAATACACGAACATATTTATACTTTATTGCACAAAAATGTACATTAAGGAAAACGAAATATGTGGAGCAACATAAAAAAATATTTGGAAGCCTATCCGGAACGGCTAAAAGTAGCCCGCGTCCTAGTGGAAAACGGATTAAGCGTAAAAGACGGAAAAATCTATCTTAACGAAATTGAGATTCCGCCAATACGCGTAGCCCGTGTTGCAGGAGTAGATAGGCGTACTGTAAATGAAACATTAAACGCCATTAAAGCGAATCGCGAGCTCCGATTAATATTTGAAGGCTTACGCTCTGCTGGGCACTCGTTAAAGGAAGTAGCTAGACATTTAGACTTGGGAGTTGTGGAAATAACTCCTGTAGACGCTAGAATACCTGGGATTCTTGCAAATTCTGCCATGATAATTGCCAAGAGAGGTTTGAGTATAAGGCAGGCGATAGTGGATGA
>CBETPM010000029.1:0-7928 GCA_965538135.1 Candidatus Bathyarchaeota archaeon | reverse complement strand
CGATGAGAGAAACTGTTAAGCTTATAGCAGCAACAAGAAAAACAGCCTCTTTAACACTGAATTCTTTTTCTTCAAGAACGCTTTTGAGCTTTCTTTCGACTTTTCCTGCTAGAAGAGCAGAGGCTGTCGAAACCACAAAAAGGGTTAGAGGCATGGCAATGTCGAAATACATAAACGCACATACACAAAACAAACATTTAAACGTTAAAAGAAAAATGCATGTTAAGAACAGCCAAAGAAGCAAAAACAGCCTCTTCAGTTCTAACAGTTTCCGTTCCCTGCTCGGGAATAGTATTCACAACAAAATCCACAACATCATCAAGAACCAGTCCTTCGCTCTTAACTATCTCATACAAACCTTTTGTAGGAGCCCCAAAAGCCACTAAGACATTTTTGGCTTTTCTCCATTTTTCCACAATGTTTTCTAGCACTCTTGAAAGTAAAACTCCATATTTGGAGGTGGCAATTGTCAAATCGAAACCCAGATTCTTTACAAGCCTTCCGAAGGGTTGCTTCGCGAGAGTAACTTTATAACCCCAATAGGCGGATATTTCTTTTTTGTCTGCCAACTCAACTATAGGACGCTTTTCAACATCAATAATTTTCACTGTAACTCTTTTGTTAACATCTAACCTTTTGTTAGACATTAACGCTAACTCTTCAACCCCAATGTCAATAAACGAACCTTTTTCCATTTTTGTTACCACCACACCTTCACGATAATCCCCAATTTTTAGATCCTTCATTTTTTTCCCCAATGGATGATGCGGTGTTCTTAAAGGTGGAAGAAGTCCTGCGTATCGCAATTCCGGTCGAATCTTGAAAAGCCTCTTTCGCAAATATTGTGGAGTCTCCATATAGCCAAGCAAAAGAGCAATAAACTCCATATCCTTTTTCTGATCCGTTTTAGGCTTGTCCGGATAAACTATTATCTCATTTATTCTAAAAATTGCTGCGGCTCTACCTACCAACCCTATCTTCGAGGTTTTCTCCCGTAAATGAGGCGTGTCTGAGACAAGAGAAGCTGGTATAGCTATAGAAATTTTCTTTCTTTCCAAACTTAATTTTCCGCCTAAGCCCTCTTCTTTAAAAGCTAAAAACTCAATATAAGATTTTGTAAAACGGTGAAAAAATGAGAGAAAACGAGAAAATTTTAGATAACATTGAAGAGATTAAAAAAATCGACAGAAATTGTATGCTTTCTTTTTGTATTAACACGCCGAAACATTACGAAGAAGCATTAGAAATAGCTCAAAAAACGCCAGTAAGCTTTCAAAAACCAAAGACAGTTATAGTAGCTGGGATGGGTGGTTCCGCCATAGGAGGTGAACTGCTTAAAGACTGGGCGAGAGATAAAGCAAACATTCCAGTAGAGGTTAATAGAGATTATTCGCTGCCGGCTTATGCCGATGAAAAAACTCTAGTGTTTATCATAAGCTATTCTGGCGAAACTGAAGAATCCTTAAGCACTTTTCTTGATGCTTTAAGAAGACGTTGCATGATTTATTGCATAAGCTCGGGAGGAAACCTCATAGAATTCGCAAAAAAGTTACATGTTCCTCATTTACAAATTCCCTCTGGAATGCCTCCGCGTGCTGCTCTTCCCTACTTGTTTTCTCCTCTTCCTTTAGTTTTAGAGAAAATTGGGTTAATTTCAAATGTTTGTTCAGAATTTTCTGAAGCTATAAAAACATTAGAAAAAGTTAGCTATGAGAATTCTCCTGAAAAGGCTATGGATGAGAATTTTTCGAAGAGGTTGGCGCTTGGTGTTTGCGGGACCATGCCTATAATTTACGGGTTTGGCCTTTATCGTGCAGTTTCTCAGCGTTTTAAACAGCAGCTTAATGAGAACAGTAAGGTTCCTTCAAAATGGGATGTTTTTCCAGAGTTAAATCATAATGAAATAGTGGGTTGGGAAAGGGCGGATAAGCTGGCAATGTGTTTTTCAACAGTTTTTATTCGAGACGAAGATGAGCCTGAAGAGATAAAGTTGCGGATTGAAATTACAAAAGAGCTTATGCAGAACAATGTGGCAAAAATTTTCGAAGTCTGGAGTTTAGGCGAGAGTAAATTAGCTAAAATACTTTCTACAATTTTAATTGGAGATTTTACAAGTGTTTATTTGGCTGTGATGCGAGGCATAGACCCTACTCCGGTGAGAACAATTTCTTTGTTAAAGAGTAAAATGAAGCAAAGCGGAGTAAAAGAAAAGGTAATAAGTGAACTGCAAAAGATGGCTTTAAAAAGAACTCATCTTTGAGCATTTTCTTTGATAAACTCGTTAAACATTTCTTCGGCAGTGTCCAGTGATACAAGCTGTGGTGGATGTTTAAAAGCATAAACACATATAGGCAGTATTGCCCCCTTCAGTTTGCTGTTTAAGGCAATTTTCACAGCTCTTATAACGTCAAGCAGCACGGAACCAGCGTTGGGCGCGTCGATTGTTGACAATTTCAAGTCTATTTGCATGGGTGTATTACAAAAGTAGATTCCTCTAATCCAGAAGTAGCTGTCTCGTCTATTTTCCAGAAAATCCACATAATCCGTTGAGCCAGCAACCACTTCCGCCTTATAGGGTAGGGCGGTCTCAACAGACTTTGTTTTCACAGTTCTTTTCAATTCTTTGGCTCTTTCTAAAGTATGCAGAGACTCTGTTCCTCCACCAACATCCAACTGGTAAGTTTCTATTATGCGAACTCCATGTGTTGAAAGCAGCCTCAGCAAAGTCTTATGTAAAGTAGTTGCGCCCACCTGATCTATTAGGTCATCTCCAACAAGTGGCAACCCGGCATTTTCAAATCTTTTGGCCCATTCACTGTCACTTGCAATAAAGTTTGGTGTAACATTTACAAAAGCACAATTAGCAGCTAAGGCTTGTTCTGCATACCACTGCGAAGCCTTTAACGCTCCGCTGGGAAGAAGATTAACAACAATTTCAGCATTATTTTCCTTTAAAGCCTCTGCTACATCCGCTTGTGGTTGGCTGCTTATTTGTACAACATTTCGCGTGTACTCGCCTATCCCGTCTAGAACTGGACCTTTAAGAACCGTGACATCTAATGGCGGGACTTCTACTATTTTTGGAACATTGTTTGGCGGCGCAAACATGGCTTCAGACAAGTCTTTTCCAACTTTTCGTTGGTCAATGTCAAAGGCTGCCACGATTTGGATGTCCCGTGGGTGAAAGTCTCCAAGATAAAGGTGCCGCAATCCTATGGATTTCTTTTTTTCATTGTAACTGCTGTAGTATTGTAAGCCTTGAACAAAAGCTGAAGTACAGTTTCCAACACCAACCAAAGCCACTTTAATCTTCGCCATTTCTTTACACCTTTTCGTTTGCATTTCATATTCTACGACTAATTTATAAATTGCTAGGCATTTAACTGCTAAAAATGGAGAATAGAATAGATGAAAGCATGGTTAGACGTAGCAGCTTTACGTTGTCCCCATTGTGGACACTATTACTTGGATGCATCATGGTATATTATAGAAATGGAATCAGACATCCAATGCGGAAAATGTAAAAAAGAATTCAATAGCAAGAAAAATGCAACAGACCGTGTGCTACTTGAATGCCAAATAGGTGAAAACGGAAAACTCCACAGTATTAAGATTGCCAAAAAACTGAAACTTGAAGAAGAATCACTCGGAAATTAACGTTTCAATAGGCGTATACTCCTCAAAAATTTCAGACCTTTGAAGAACATCCTTCCAAAGTTCCAACCCCTCAACAGTTCTCCATTTCTGCGGCGCTGGTAAACCTAGAACCAAAATTTTATCGTCATTTTCAATTTTTTCTGCAGTTATACACTTACCAGTTTCCGGGTTTACTGGCGTAATTATATCTGGTGCTATAGCTGAAACTTTTCCGTTAATGTAGGCAATTAATATCTCGTTTTTAGCTTTAAATTTTAAATGCTTCCCCTCAAATCCCTTAATCCCTTTAATCTCAACCTCAATGAAGGTGAAGCCACTCTTTGTTTCTCGCCTAACATCTTCCACAACTCCTTCAAAAAGTTTGAACCCGCCTGTTTCTTCCAAAACCGCTTTGATTGGTTTTTCCATCGTTCGCAACAGCTTCCCAATCTTCATAGCATTTGATAAGCTAAACTGAATAGGCGATGATTTAACTTGAGCTGATGTTAAAATTCTTCTAGCGGTATAAGCACTATGGCCCCATTCTGCGGCGAGAATGCGCGCTATCCTCTCAGCAGCCTTGGAATCATAAGTTTCTTTCACAATAATAATGTTTTTAGCATAGGTATCTGCGACAGCCATCGGGGTTAAAGGAATATTGTCGATAGTGTAAACTTTTAAGTGAACTTCTGGGACAGATCTGCCTGCGCCGTCGCCGTCTATTACGGGAATTCCGCTTCTTCCAGCAACGTCAACAGCGGCCAAGGTGTTAAAACCGCCAAGCTCGACGGGAATTGTGGCATAAGCCGAAAAACCAGCATGGGATTCTAAAGTTTTCAGAGTTTTAACTGCCGCATTAGAATCATATTCTATTGCCGTGGTTGCACCCACACATGCAAAATTAACAACTTTTGCATGATCCGGTACTTCTGAAGACATTGTGAGCTTAGCGTTATACCCTTCAGAGAACATTTTTTCTACTATCTTATAGCCGACTACAGGGTCTCCTCCACCGCCAGCAGAAAAAATTGCGGCGCCATCCACCAAATCCAAGAGGTCTTGCCTGTTTAAAATTCTCAAATTTTACCCTCCACTTTTTATTATTTTGAAAATTTATTATTAAGTAAATCTTAACTCTTTAAACATTTAACATTACAGAGGCTGAAAACATTGACAAAGAAAATAAAAACTTCAGACAAATTCACAGCAATAAACGAATTAGCCCGCCGAAGGGGTTTCTTTTGGCAATCCTACGAAATTTACGGCGGCGCCAGCGGTTTTGCCACTTACGGTCATCTAGGTGCAAGATTAAAGCAAAATATAGAAAGAAAACTGCGAGAACTCTTCGTAAACAAGTTGGGAATCCTAGAAATAGAAACGCCAATAATAGCTCCAAGCAAGGTTTTCGAAGCCTCAGGCCATGTGGACCATTTCAAGGAACCAATGATTGAATGCCTTAAATGCAAGAAAAAGTTCAGAGCAGACCATCTGCTTCAGGAAACTGCCAAAATTAGCACGTGGGATATTGAAAAAATGAGTCTAAAAGAACTTGAAAAAGCCATTAAAAGGCATAAAATTAAGTGTCCAGAGTGTGGCGGCACATTTGGTGAGCCGAAACAGTTTTTGACAATGTTCAAAACTACGATAGGGCCGTATTCAGAGGCTTTGGCTTATGGAAGACCCGAAGCTGCACAAGGCATTTTCGTGGAGTTCAAACGTTTATATCAGATAGCACGGGAAAGGCTTCCATTTGGTGTTTTGCAGATAGGTCACGCATTGAGAAATGAAATTTCTCCGCGACAAGGTTTGATAAGGCTAAGGGAGTTCACCATAATGGATTTGGAGTTTTTCTTTGACCCCGAAGAACCTAACTGCTTCTTGTTGAAGGATGTTGAAAATGAGAAATTGCGGCTTTTACTAGCAGATAGTAAATTGAAGGGCTCTGAGAAGATAACGGAAGTCAGCGTCAAAGAAGCATTAGAAAACGGCTACATAAAGGCTGAATGGCAAGCTGTTTTTATGGCATTTGCAAAACAACTGCTTGTTAGCCTAGGAGTTCCGGAAGAAAAACAGCGCTTTATTGAAAAACTCCCCTGGGAAAGAGCACACTATGCCCTGCAGAGCTTCGACCAAGAAGTTTTTGTGGAAAGATGGGGATGGGTGGAAGTTTCCGGTCATGCTTACAGAACAGACTACGACTTGAAAAGGCACATGGAGTTCAGCGGAGAAGACATGCGTGTTTACAAAGAGTTTGAAAGCCCGAAAGAAAAGGAGCTTCTAGTTATAAAACCAGTAATTGGCAAGGTAGGTTCTGTCTTTAAGTCTGAGGTTGCTAAAGTTTCAGAAATGATTTCTAAAGCAAACCCGATAGAAGTTGAAGAATCTCTGAAGAAAAAGGGTTTTTACATGCTTGGCAAATACAAGATTTCACCCGAACATGTAGAGATTTCTCGTCAAAAAGTCTTGGAACGTGGGAAACATTTTATTCCGCACGTGGTTGAGCCAAGTTTTGGTTCTGATAGGCTTTTTTATGTTGCGTTGGAATATGCTTACCATGTAAAGGATGATAGGGTTATACTGAGTTTTCCAAGGGACATAGCGCCAATACAGTTGGGCGTATATCCGCTTGTAAGCAAAGACAAATTGCCAGAGAAAGCCTTAGAAGTTCATAAAATGCTTGTTGATAAGGGTTTTATAGTGGAATATAATGAGGGAGGCTCTATTGGAAGACGATATGCTCGCGCCGATGAAGCTGGAATACCATTAGGTATAACGATCGACTATGATACATTAAAAGACGATACGGTTACTGTTCGCGATAGGGATTCGTGGAAACAGGTTAGAAGTCCAATTAAAGATTTGCCGGAACTCTTACACAAATATTTCCGGTGGCAAATCAATTTTGAAAATTTAGGCGTTCCTGTTGACAATTGATTTTCGTTAGCTTTTTTAACTATTCAGCATACTTAATGTTAGGAAAAACACCCCTATTTTGCGGTGGGGAATACATTGGTGCTTCCAACAGAAACAGAACGACGCGTAAAAAGAAGAGCGTTAAACGTTTGCCAAGACCACTTACGAAAAGTCTTAAGCTTAACAAGAAAGGTTCCTCAGATAATAGACTTTTTTATAAAAGAAGATGTAGAAAAGGCAAGACAATTATTCAGCGAAATCAGAAGCGGAGAAGACGAAGTAGATCATGCTAGGAGAATGGTTTCTCAAGAACTTGCCGAAATAGGCGCTATTCTCTTAAGCAGAGAAGACTTTCTAAGATTTACTAACCTTACAAGCGAAATTGCAGACTTCTGTGAAGGCATAGCTTTCCGGATAGTTGAGGTTATGGAGCATGATTGGAATGTTCCCAAAGATATAAAGAAAGATTTGATGAGGCTTTCTGAGGCAGTTTTGGATGCGGTGATTAAGCTTAGGGAAACAATGATGATTCTCAGTTATGGTTCAACCAAAACCTTGGAAAAGGCTAAGGACGTGGAGATTGCCGAGAGAGTTGTTGACGAGCTTTACCGCGAACTTGAAATAAAACTTCTAAATTGCGAAATGGAATTCCCAGCCTTCATCCTTTTAAGAGATATAATCCAACTTTTAGAGGATTCAGCGGACAAGGCGGAAGACGCTGCTGACGCTGCTAGAATACTGTCCTTCATGATGTAGATTAAAGGCGGAAAGGAGCTGTGCCTAAAAAAATTCCCGTGGAATTTGTTGAAAATTTTCTTATAGTATGGAACTCAAAAGAAGGGTCAGAACTATATAGAAAAGGTTTTTATGGAAAACCTTTGGGGATTGCAAAGCCAAAAGTGCCAGAATTCAAAGTTCCTTTAATTTTGGATTTGATGGAAGGAGTATACCTTGCAGAAAAAGGAATTATCAGCGTCTACGAGGGCATTGAAAAACGGAAGGTTAATCTTAAAACTTTAAGGCAAAGGGCAAGAAAGTTGTATGAGGAATTTGATGAGAAATATGCGGTTTACAGTGATTTGCGAGAAAGTGGTTTAGTGGTTACCCCTGGAATAAAGTTCGGATGTGATTTTGCAGTTTATAAGTATGGCCCTGGAATTGAACATGCGCCTTACATGGTTTCTGTGAAGAAAGCACAGTCGGAGATGACTGCTACTGAAATCGTTAAGGCTGGACGGTTGGCGACAACTGTGCGTAAGCGGTTCATCATAGCTGTTCCAGACTTGGAAAAAGATAGGATACGCTATCTAATATTCAAATGGTTTAAAGCCTAAAAATGCTAAAATTTTTCTCGGTTTAAAATAATTTTTAAGGTTTCT
>CBETPM010000028.1:0-8050 GCA_965538135.1 Candidatus Bathyarchaeota archaeon | reverse complement strand
GGCGGGCATACTGGCATGAGCTTGCTTTCCTAAGGTGCGTATTCTAAACCATAAAGCGCTTTTTTCGGCAATTTCAATGAAACTTCCATCTGGATTTCCGCCGTCTGGAACAATTATCAAGTCTTCTTTTTTGAAAATCCCCTGATTCATGAGGTGTTGAATTCCATAGGCGCTTCCTTGCTCTTCATCCGCTACAAAAGCTAAAGCAACTGTTCGCTGCGGCTTTAACCCTAAATTTTTCAAAGCTTTCACCGCGTAGATTGATGCCACCATGGACTGCCCGTTGTCTTCGCATCCCCGCCCATAAATTCGTCCCTCCTCTACTTTAGGCTCGAAGGGTTTTGTAACCGTCCATAGAGTTTCTTCTCCAGGCGGAACTATGTCTAAATGGGTTATTATCCAAAGTTTTTGTTGCTCCTCTTCGCCGTAGAAATATGCAATTATGTTTGGTCTTTTCCCCGTGGGAACTCTCGTGTCTTCAGCGTCAAACCTCTCTATTTTGTCAACTCCTATTCTCTCTAAAATTTTGACAAGCTTTTCCGCCTTTTCTGACTCGCCTCTTCCACCGTTTTCTGGAGCGATTGCCGGAA
The DNA here is from genome assembly GCA_965538135.1 of Candidatus Bathyarchaeota archaeon. Lineage (GTDB taxonomy): Archaea > Thermoproteota > Bathyarchaeia > Bathyarchaeales > Bathycorpusculaceae > PIXZ01. The sequence goes on along the minus strand of CBETPM010000028.1, from coordinate 7,460 downwards.
TCTTAGTTAGCTCTATTAAGGTTTGAACCATTTCGTTCTTTAACTCTTCAACTTGGGAGAAAAGGGTCTCTCCTTCCATAAGCATCGTCCTTCTCGAAGAGTCTAAACTTTTAGCCCTACAGTAATTTAACGTTTCCTAAAAAAGCAAGGCAAAACTATGCCTAACCTAGCTCTTGAAGTGCCCTTAACCTTTTAACTATGTTTGGATGAGTGGAGAAAATCTCAATTATCTTGTCCATAGTTGTTATTTCTTGAGATAAAACTTCTTGAACCAGTTTATGGTCGCTTGAACTGGTTACTGCAGTAGTTAAAACCACGGAATCAGCGTCTGCACGGTCAGGATCCGCAATAAACAGGGCTTTGAAGGCGTTAAGATTCTGCGTTTCCTTTCTCGTCTTCTTCATGTTCCTTGTGGTATGCACTATTTTTGCCAAGGCTTCCGAAAGTTTTCTTGATCCATCTTCAACTATTTGGACGCTGTGGCTGTCTGCGTAGTATTCGCGGAGGCGGCTTAAATGGAGAATGAAGAGGTTTAGAATCCATGAGAAAAGCATGAAGCCCATGCCTAGAAGCGCTGTTCCGCCCCCTTCTTCTCTTCTACCGCCGCGAAACATTGATGAAAGCAGAAGAGAATACCCTATATAATAGAGAAGCGATGGCAAAAGCGAAACAAACATCATTATTTGGACGTCTCTATGCTTTAAGTGCCCAAGCTCATGACCAATGACTGCCTCTACTTCCTCGGTTTCCAAAGCCTTCAACAATCCAGTTGTAACCGCAACGCGGTTTCCGGCAATAGGTGAACCATAAGCAAAGGCGTTGGGAATGGGAATTTGAGAAAGCATGAGTTTCGGCTTTTTGATTCCGCTTTTAATGCTTAGTTTTTCCACTAACTCATGTAATTTTGGATTTTCGTTTTCTGGCAATTCACGGGTCCTATAAATAGCGTCAATAATGTATGGTGATAAAAGCCATTGGAGAATGTTGAAAATTACAACTAAAACACCTACGGTTATGAGGTCAAAGGCGCTGAATAATGTGAGGATAAGCGTGAAGATTAGGGTGGATAAGCCAATTATTAGAGCTAGGGTGCCCACCATGGACAAACGAAGTTTCCAAAGATTCATTCAGATGATTCCCTAAAATGTTCACGAATAAAGGGTTGCTTATATCTTTTGCGATGAAATTTAATAGTAAAAGCTAATTTAAATGCGCTGACAAGGTTGAACGTGTTTGATATGGATACTCTTATTGACGATATAGGAAGTTTCCCATTACCCTCACAAATCAATAGAAAACTTTTTGATAAGGCGTATGTTTTAGCCAGAAAAACCTTAGCCAACGGAAAAAACCTTAAAGAGAATGATTTTCTCGTGAAAAATTTTTACACCGTAATCATTGATTCTTTTAGAAAGAAAATTGAAGCAGGATTGGATGTTGTTAATTATCCTCAACATTACGATATTCATGGACAGTTTATAGAAGTTATGCATGATGCTATGAGTAAGGGCACTTATATTGTTGAAGAGAAAAACGCCATAATCCCAGAAGTTCACGTGATCAGCGAGAAAGCTAGGCAATTATCAGAAATTTATGGAAAGAAAATCTCGCTTCGCGTCTGTATCACTGGACCTATGGAATTATACTTAAAAGAAATCGGAACAACCGCTTACAATGATATTCTCTTCATGTTCGCTGAAACCGTTAGAAGATTTGCCAAAAATTCCATCTTGAACAATAAACACGTAAAAACAGAGGTTGTTTCCATTGATGAGCCAAGTTTTGGATTTAAAGAAATTCACGCAGACACAGACACAATATTAGACATCATGAAAAAAACTTTCAGTTTTAACAGCAGCGTAGTTAAACAAATCCATCTTCACTCCGCATCCAGAATTAGAGAAATTTTAAAAGTTGAAAATCTTGACGTTGTCTCATTGGAGTATGCGGCTTCTCCAAGAAACATTGAAGCAATCTCAAAAGAACTGTTAGAAAGGTCGGACAAAAGCCTAAGGGTTGGCATAGCCAGAACAGACATAGACGCCATTGTTGCGGAACTCTACGAAAAAGGTATAACAAAACCAAGCCTAGAACAAATGGTGGAAACTGAGGAAATTATAAGGCGGAGATTTTTAGCCGCCAAAATAAAATACGGTGAAAGACTAACCTTCACCGGACCAGATTGTGGACTGGGCGGATGGTCTTCTCAACAGGCTGCTCAGCTACTTTTAAAGAGAACTGTTAATGCGGTTAAATTTGCGAAAATTTCTTAAAGAACTTCACTGAAATGTTGCTTATGAAAAAAGAAAGACTTCTCAATCTTTTGTTTGAGTTAATTAAAGATTCTAAACGTAGCGATAGAGAATTAGCAAAAGTTTTAGGTATTTCTCAACCAACAGTTACTAGGCTTAGAAAGGTTCTTGAAAGAGAAGCTATACTTCAATATACGATAATTCCTAATCTTTCATACCTAGGCTTCGACATAATTGCTTTCACATGCGTCCGCACAAGAGAGCTTGAAAAACCTTTATGGGAAGAAGGAAGAAAGTGGGCTAAACAAAAGCCTAACATTGTGTTTGTGGGCACTGGGCAGGGAATGGATTCAGACGCGATCATGGTTTCAATACACAAGGAATATGCGGATTTTCTGAAATTTACTCAAATTTTCAGAAGGGATTGGGGTAAATATGTAGCTGAGTTTAAAACCTTTCTTGTAAGCACAAAGGGAAGTATCCAACTAAAGCATTTCTCCTTCAACCATCTCATAGACGCGTATAAAAAGGAAATCAGAGAGTAACAGAGTCTACTTTCTTTTATTTTTCTCTTTATCGTTTAACGCTTCTGAAATATCCTTTTAATGATTTGCGAATCGCTGATGTCATTTTTGTCGCTTTTACTTCAGAATTATCTTCGCCTCAACATGAGTATAGAGGGATATCTTCCAATTTTCTCGTCAAATTTAGTGTGCATACGTCCTTTGGAAAAGAATGGCGGGCCCGCCGGGAATTGAACCCGGGACCTACGGGTTAAGAGCCTCAACCCATCCCGCGCAGCGGTTTGGTCCGCCGCTCTACCTTGCTGAGCTACGGGCCCTTTTCGTGTTAAATTCTCAAAATGTGCATTTAAATGCTACTATATCGCTAATTTTGGAAGCTAACTTACATGTGTTCTTTTCGAACAATGAGATAAGGAGAAAATCGCGGGAATAAATTAGTCTTCATTACGGGGATTCACTAGTCTACAGTAGTGTCTTGAATTTGCGGAGAGAAGAAAAGTCAACACTAGAAGGTTTAGGATCAGGGCTACAGCCATCACTAGGACGGTTAAATTGAAAAGATTGGTTAGAGGGGATGAGAAAGTGTAAATTATCAGCATGTTTATGTTGACACCTATTCCAATTAACGCTCCTATAAAAGCGGCTATCCATCCCCAACGTTTACCATTGTAGATGCCGAAACCCATTGCTAATTGGCCAAGAGCGTCGATTACGAATAAAGGTATAATGCTTGCAGCAATGCTCCAATCTGTTGATGCGTAACCCGTTATAGATATTAAAGGTAGAAGGCATAAAGTCAATATTCCAAATATTATGTAGAGTATGCTGACAAAAATTATCTCGAAAGGCTTTTCCATGCTCCTTTCAAAACCTGCTTGAAATAGCATTTCATCCCATCTTCTCACAAGCCATGCTGAGCAAATTGCAACTAAAGCGAAAAGAACGGTGTAGACGAGACCATACTGGATTTCACCCAGCAAAACTGGCATTCCTGAAATAAAGCTGAAACTTTCAGGCTTTAACGATGTTAAAAGGAAGGTTCCAGTCAAACCGCCAGTCCACGTTCCGAAAAAGGCTCCAACGGAAAGGGAAATAATTGTACTTGCCGGCTTTTCCGGAATATTTTTGCCACATAAATAATAGAAGGCTATAAAGAATATGATGAAGTTTATTAAAAAGTTGTATGCGCTAAAAATTAAATTAAAGATACCCGTTCGAGTTGAAGAGTCTATGAAAAGTGGAAGAAATGTTCTGAAATAATTTAGTAGAATTTTTTCGAAACTAAAAAGGAATATTAATATAAAGGCTTTTCTTTCAAAAAATTGCATGTGATTTTCATCTCAGCTCTTATCCTTTTAATGTTTGTTAGCATTAGAACAGTTTTTAAGGTTTTCTTAACTGTCATGTTAAGGGAGGAAGCTAACTTTGGGCGAGCTTGTATTTGCTGGTTTGGGACTAAATGACGAGAAAGGTCTAAGCCTAAAAGGTTTGGAAGTGGCTAGAAGCGCGGATGCGGTCTTCCTAGAGCGTTACACAGGTTTGATGCCAGACCTCTCAATAAGCAACCTTGAAAAAATGGTCGGCAAAAAATTAAGCATCGTTTCTAGAAAACAGCTTGAAGATGAGAATGGAAAAATCCTTTTAGATGCAGCCAAAAAGGGAAAGGCTGTTCTCTTTGTTCCCGGAGACCCTCTTGTGGCTACAACTCACGTAGCTTTAAGGATAGAGGCTGAAAAGAGTGGAATTAAAACCCGCGTAGTTCACGGTGCTTCAATAATTTCTGCTGTGATAGGCTTGTCGGGATTGCAAAACTACAAGTTTGGAAAAACCGTCACCATACCTTTTCCCAACGAAACTCCTCCCGAAACATGCTACAACGTAATTGCCCAAAACAAAAGTTTAGGGCTTCACACCCTATGCCTGCTTGATGTAAAGGCAGAAGAGAGACGGTTTTTGAGCATTAAAGAAGGTTTAGAGGCTCTTTTGGAGATAGAAGAGCAGAAAAAGAAAGGAACAGTTACCTTAGAAACTTTGGCTGTTGCAATTGCTAGGGCTGGAAGCAACAACCCAGCAGTGAAGGCTGGCTACGTGAAAGAACTGTTAAACTATGATTGTGGAAAACCGCCTTACAGCCTTGTTTTCCCGGGAGAGCTTCATTTCATGGAGACAGAAGCCTTAATAGTGTTGGCAGACGCTCCGAAAGAGTTAAGGAAGTTTGTTAAATGAGCTTAGAAGCGCTTGTTTCAAAATATATAGCATCCGCCGAGCATGTTTTTAATGAAATGGAAATCTTAAATTGTTCTGTAACTGCGGATTTGAAGACTGTTAGTAAGGTTCTGGAGCATGCCAAAGCCTATCTTGAAGATGCAAAATATTATAGGAAGGAAAACAAATTTGAGACAAGCCTCGCTTCCGTAGCCTACTGCGAAGGTTTACTTGACGCTTTAAAAATGTTGGGAATGGTGAAGTTTGAATGGCCAACAAAAAAAGCGAAAGAAAACATAAAGTAGTTTTGGCTTCCGGCGTATTCGACCTACTGCATCTTGGACATGTAAGATTCCTTGAAGAGGCAAAAAAGGCTGGTGGAAAAAACGCGGAATTGATTGTCATTGTTGCTAGGGACGCCACTGTTGAGAAAAGGAAGGGGAAAAAACCAGTCATGCCCGAAAATCAGCGTAGAGCTTTAGTTGAATCTTTAAAGGTTGTTGACGAGGCAATTTTAGGCTATGAAGAATTCAGCATAGGGAAGGTTGTTGAAAAAATAAAGCCGGATATAATTGTGGTTGGACATGACCAAGATGGTATGGAAAAAAATGTTAGAAGATATGTGGAAGAAAAACATTTGCCTATAAGGATTGTTAAGATTGGAAAGTTTGGGGAAGACGAGTTGGATAGTTCTTCTAAGATTAAGCAGAAGATTATTGAGCATTACAAAAAAAGATGAAAAGGCATGTATAAGACTTCTAAAAAGTATATGCCAACGTACATTCTCATCACATTAAATATCGCCATCTATGTCTACACATCTATAATTGGAAACAACCTCCTAGAAACAAGCTATTCAGTTATTGAATTATATGGACAAGTAAACTCTCTTGTCTACAAAGGAGCATATTGGCAGCTCTTCACAGCCATGTTCATTCACGCTGGTCTCTTACACCTATTTGGAAACATGTTCTTCCTACTAATTTTCGGACTAAGAGCAGAAGAATTGTTTTCAGCTCCAGAATACTTTCTCATTTACCTACTAAGCGGTTTAGCGGGAAATTTGCTAACGCTTCTTCTTGGACCTGAATTTGCTTCTGTTGGGGCTTCTGGAGCGATATTTGGAATGTTTGGCGCCGTCGCCGTTTACGTTAGACGCGCGATAGGACAATCTATTATTAGCGCTTTGATGTATGCATTTTTTCTTTTGATGATTAGTTGGAGTCCAGGTGTGAACTTTCTAGCGCATTTGGGCGGCTTAGTTTCGGGTTTATTGATTGGCTATTTGCTAGCTGTAAAACGCAAGCGCAAGATAGTATACTCTTATGAATACCGCTATTCTTTCTAATGACTTATGGCAATGTTAAAACCTCAACTTTCACCTTATGCCCGTCCTTCAGGTTAAAATGTTTTCTAAGAAAAACCGGCGCAATAACCTCTATTACTGAAACGTCGTAATGGCTTCGCATTGCCGTGACAACGGCGCCTTTCACCTTGTTCTGTATTATCGCCGGATAACATTTCACAGGCCCAAAAGACCTATTCTCGTTTGTGAATCCTTCAACTTCGATTGCAGGATAAGTTTCAAGCTCAGAACGGGTTTTCACGTCATAGTCCGTTTTAAGCTTAAGATTCAACGTGCCAGGATAGGGATCGAAACCAAGCTTTTCGATAAACTGTTTGCGGTACTTGTCCTTTGAGATGTAGTAGGCTCCTTCCCCTAGTCCAGTGAAAACTATGCCTTCTAGAGTAATTGAAGGGGGATAGGTAGCTTCCATTAGAAAACGCAGCTGTGAATAAAGGGTTTTAAGCTCTTTAACCCCTAAATCAGTTATTTTTATCAAACAGCCTTCAGGCGTTATGGTTCTTTTAATCCATCCCTTATCATCTAACTCTATTAGGTAGCGGGAGGCTGTTTGCTGAGAAACTCCAAGTTTCCCAGCTAAATACTCTGTAGAAATTTTTGCTGTTCTACGATGGGCTCCCATCTCCGCCAGTTTCACGAGAACGAAAAGGTTGCGCCAATGGTTTTTCTTGACCATACAACAGTCTTCCAAGTCTTTTCTCTCTTTAGAGAGAAGTTTTACAGAGTATTTAAACAGTTTTACACTAAGCTCAAAAGCATTCTTTCTTATGTTGAATATTTTTGGCGTTTTAGCATGGCATCCAGCACTATTCCAGCAACCAAGGCTACTGTGGTGGCAATCCAATAGATAGTGCGGGGGTGGGATTTACACACAAATTTACCAGTAAAATGTGCCATAGCTGCATATGTTCGGAAGGGTGGTGTATGTTCTTATTAGCATTCTCTAGTTTGTCTTTGAAAACCTTGTCTTGAAATGGCATATTTTAAAAGCTTATGTGCAAATAATAATTTTCGTGTGGAATATGATTGGTTGAGCGAGTTTACTTGGATACAAATGTCTACTGCCGACCATTCGATGATCAAAGTGATAGGCGAATTCGAATGGAATCAAAC
>CBETPM010000027.1:0-8108 GCA_965538135.1 Candidatus Bathyarchaeota archaeon | reverse complement strand
TGAAAGGCTCAATGTGCACCACAACGTTTTCAACAATGCCCAATTTTTCGATTATTTTTTTCTCGATTTTCTCGGTTATATTATGGGCTTCTTCTATAGAAAGAGAAGGATACACCCTTGCATGCAATGTTACGTAGAGTCTCCCACCAGTGTAAACAGCTGTTGCAGCGTGGGCTTCTTTTACACCTTCAACTTCTGTAGCAAGTTTCTCTACAAGCTTTTCCGTTTGCATTTCCGCTTCTAAGGGTTCCACATGAAGCACAACCTCAGCGTTCTTCAATGATTTTTTCAAGACGTTTTCAACTTTAGTAGCTGTAGTGTGAGCTTCTTCAAGGTTCATATAATCTGGCACTTTCACTGTGGCTTCAACAAAAGTTTTGGCGCCTGCTTTTCTAACCCTTAAATTTTCACATTTACAAATTCCTTCGGTTTCCATAATTTCTTTTCTTACTTTTTCCGCCATTTCCCTCGGAACCATGTCGGTCAGCTCCATTCCGCTACTCCAAACAAGCTTAATGCTCAAGTACCCTATTGCCCCGCTTAGAACAAGGGAGGCTAAAGAATCTCCAAGGTAAAGTCCAAGAGTTGCCAAACCGAAACCTAAGAACGCTATAAATGTGGAGCCTAAATCTGCAAGGGCATGATAAAAACCAGTCCTGACAGTAAAACTTTCTTCTTCTGTCTTGTGAAGTGTTTTAACCCTCAAAATGTCCATGCAAAACGTGTAAACTATAGCAACAAAGCCTGCAAACTCCCATTCTGGAACAAGATACTTGCCATGTTCTAAAAGTCTGCGAACAGCCTCTGCCAATACCAGAAGTGCAGTGCCAAACAGGATTATTCCGCCCACTAGCCCGCCTATAGACTCCATCTTTTCATGTCCATACATGTGCTCTTGATCTGGAGGTTTAAGCGAAGCCTTTGTCACGATCAAAAGGATAATCATGGATACTGCATCCAAGAGCGCGTGGACACCATCGCTTAAAATAGCTAAGCTTCCACTTCGAAAGCCTAAAACAACTTCTACGATGACGACGCTTGTTATTGCGGCGGTTGAAATTTTCAAAGCTTTTAACTTGTGACTGTTTTCTTTTTTAGGCATTAAATTTCATGTTTATTCACGGTTAACTTTGGATTTAAGAATCATGTACTCAAATTCAATTAAATCGTATTTGCTGCAAAACATTTAAAAATAAAGCGTCTTATGATATTTTGGTGCCTAGGGTGCAAGGTGAACATTTTAACTTTGCCTAAACCTTCTAAACATTTTTCAAAGCGTAGCCCATGTTTTTTGAAAATTTTGAAGGAGGTTCTAGTTGATGAGTGTAAGCGAAATTTTAGATGGAAAACTAACTGATAAAGAAGTTGAATTAAAAGGCTGGCTTGTTACGAAGCGTTCAAGCGGTGGCGTGCAGTTTCTCATCATAAGAGATGGAACAGGAATGATACAGGCAACTGTTCACAAGGAGGATGTGAATGAACAAGTATTTGATGATACTGAAAGACTCACACAAGAGTCCTCTATCATAGTCAAAGGAATCGTCAAAGAAGACAAAAGAGCGCCTGGCGGCTACGAAGTGAGAGTCAAAAATTTGCAGATTGTTCATCAGGCAGAAAGAGAGTATCCTATAGCCAAAAAGTCCCACGGCATTGATTTCCTGATGAATTTTAGACAATTATGGATTAGAAGCCCTAGACAAACGGCTATACTTAAGATAAGAGCTGAAGTTGAGAAGACATGCAGAGAATTTCTGGACGAGAATGGCTTCACATTGACAGACTCGCCAATTCTAACACCATCATCTGTTGAAGGAGTAGCAACTCTATTTGAGGTTCCATACTTTGGAGACAAGGCCTTTCTAACCCAAAGCGGACAGCTTTATGTGGAAGCCACCATAGCGGCTTTTGGTAAAGTCTACTGTTTTGGACCAACCTTCCGGGCAGAGAAATCTAAGACCCCTAGACATTTAACGGAGTTTTGGATGGTGGAGCCCGAGATGGCCTTCTACGATTTCGAAGATAACTTGAAGCTTCAAGAGGAGATGATAACATACATTGTTAGAAGGGTGTTGGAAAAGCGGAGAAGAGAACTTGAAATTTTGAAAAGAGATTTAAAGCCATTAAAAAAAGTTGAGCCTCCATTTGATAGAATAAGCTATAGCGAGGCTATTGAAATGCTGCAGAAGGCAGGATATAAAATCGAGTGGGGCGAAGATTTAGGAGCGCCTCATGAAAGATTCATATCCCTAAAATTTGAGAAGCCAGTCTTTGTCCATCGCTATCCGGCGAAAGCTAAAGCTTTCTACATGCAGCCAGACCCTGAAAACCCTGAAGTCGTCTTATGTGCGGATTTGTTGGCGCCTGAAGGCTATGGCGAAATTATAGGAGGTAGCGAGCGTATTCACGATCTGAAAATACTTGAGCAGAAGATAGAAGAATTTGGCTTGCCTAGGGAGGCTTATGAATGGTATTTGGATTTGAGAAGGTATGGTTCAGTGCCACATTCAGGTTTTGGACTGGGAATAGAGAGAACTGTCATGTGGATTTGCAAATTAAAACATGTGCGGGAGACTATTCCATTTCCAAGGACAATAAACAGAATCTATCCGTAGTAGCATCTTAAACTTAATAGACTTAAAAAAAGGGAAAAATGGGCAGCTATTATTTTGTAATTATTTTCTTGAATTCTTCGTAAGCGTGTTTTATCTCTTCTATAGATGCTTCATCTTCTAGTGTTGTAGTGTCGCCTACTGGCTGTCCAGAAGCTAATGCTTTCAAAACTCTTCGCATTATTTTGCCGCTTCGTGTTTTTGGAAGTTTCGAAACAAAATAGATTTCTTCTGGAGTGGCAACCGGTCCCACAGTCTTTCTCAAGTGTTCTGTAAGCTCCTTTTTGAGTTCATCGCTTGGACTGTATCCTTCTCTAAGTATAGCGAAGACCACTATTGTTTCTCCTTTAATTTCGTGAGGTTTGCCAATTACCGCTGCTTCTGCGATTGCCTGGTGGGAAACTACGGCGCTTTCCAGTTCCATAGTTCCCAATCTGTGGCCTGCAATCTTTAGAACTTCGTCTGCTCTTCCTAGAAGCCAGAAGTATCCTTCTTCGTCTTTCATACAGTAATCGCCTGTGTAGTACATGTTTGGAAATCTAGACCAGTAGGTCTGCTTGTAGCGTTCAGGGTCTTTGTAGAGGGTCATAAGCATGCCAGGCCATGGTTTTTTTATTACTAGGTAGCCTCTTACTCCGGGTGGTGTTGGATTGCCTTTTTCATCTACTACGTCTGCGTCTATTCCTGGTAGCGGGAAGGTTGCTGAGCCCGGTTTTAGAGGGACTAGGCCTATTCCTGGTGCTGGCGAAATCATTATGCCTCCGGTTTCTGTTTGCCACCAGGTGTCTACTATTGGGCAGCGTTCTCCGCCTATATGTTTAAAGTACCATAGCCATGCTTCTGGGTTTATGGGTTCTCCTACGCTTCCTAGGATTGTTAGGCTGCTTAGGTCATGTTTTTTAGGCCATTCTTCGCCGTATTTCATGAACATGCGTATGGCTGTTGGTGAAGTGTAGAAGATTGTTACCTTGTACTTTTCGATTATTTCCCACCATCTGTCTGGTTTTGGATAGTCTGGAGCTCCTTCATAGACGACTATAGAGGCGCCGTGCATTAGGGGTGCGTAGACTATTGAGCTGTGGCCTGTTACCCATCCTACGTCGGCTGTGCACCAGTAGACGCTTTCTTCCTGTATGTCGAAAACCCATTTGTACATGGAGTGTATGAATACTAGGTAGCCTCCTGTGCTGTGGACTATGCCCTTTGGTTTGCCTGTTGTGCCAGATGTGTAGAGAATGTAGAGGGGATGGGTGCTTTCTATGGGTAGTGGTGGAACTTCTGTATCTGCGTCTTTTATTATTTCATGATACCATACGTCTCTTCCTTCTTGCATGTTTATCTCTTGGCCCGTTCTTTTAACTACAATGACCTTTTCTACTGAGGAGGTAGTTTTTAGTGCTTCGTCAACTATTTCTTTTAGGGGTATAATTTTTCCTCTTCTGTACCCGCCGTCTGCGGTTATTACTATTTTTGCTTGCGTGTCGTTTACTCTGTCGGCTAATGCCATGGAGCTGAAGCCTGAAAATATTACTGTGTGGATTGCACCTATTCTTGCTGTGGCAAGCATGGCTACTGGAAGTTCAGGTATCATGGGTAGATAAAGTGCCACGCGGTCTCCGTCTTTTAAGCCCATTTTTCTCAGTGCTGATGCTAAACGGTTGACTTCTCTGTAAAGTTGGGAATAGCTTAATGCTCTTTCTTCGCCGTTTTCTCCTTCCCAATAAATAGCAACCTTGTTTCTTCTCCAAGTTTTTAAATGTCTATCTACACAAAGATAAGATGCGTTTAACATTCCCCCGGGGAACCATTTTGCAAAGGGCGGGTCCCAATCTAGTACGCGGTCCCATGTTCTGAACCATTCAAGTTTTCTTGCTTCGTTTTCCCAGAACTCTTCCATTTCGTCTATGGAATGGCGGTATATGTCCATGTATCTTTTTATTGGCCAATATTTTAGTTCGACTGGTAAACCTTCTGATTGCATAATTTTAACCTTCTATTTTGGTTTGGGCGTGATAGAATTTTCCTATGGTATATATCTTTTTTGGGTTGGAATTGGGAAATGGAATATTACTTATGTAATTTTTCGTCATTAATTTAAAAGACGAAAGAAAGTGGATTAGATGGTTAAATGGGTAAAACCGTTTTTCCGTAGATTTCGTTTAACACTTCAGCTATTGCAAGGTAAACAGCGCTTAGCCCGCAGATTATGCCCTCGACTCCGGTTATGCGGGTGAAAAGTTCTAAATCTGTTGGTGTTAGTGTTGTGTAAGCAAGAAGGGCGGATTTTGCTGCGAGTAGGAAGAAGAGCACTGCGAGGCTTATGAAGACGAATTGTAATGCGCGGTTAATTTTCAATGCTCCGAAGAACATGGCGAAGGTGAAGACACCCCACATGAAGAAGTAAGCTGCCATGGCTACGTCTGAAGGTGAGTAGATTCCAAAGAAAAAGTATTGTCTTGGCAGCAAATTTAATAGCACAAAAGACCACCAGAATAAACCATAGGATGTAAACGCAACCATTCCAAAAGTATTGGCCCTTCGATATTCCATCACACCAGCCAATATCTGAGCTAATCCACCATAAGCTAGTCCCATAGCTAAAATCATGCTATCTACCTGGCCAAGCTGCATGTTGTGAACAAAGTTTAGGAGAACTGTTGTTATGCCGAATCCTAATAGTCCAAGAGGGGCTGGGTTGGCTGTTTTTTCGCTCATTTTTAGGCTTCCTTTCTTTGAAGGGGTTGTGAGTTTTATTGCACTGTGTTAACGCTATAAAAGCTTTTTGAAGGATAGTTGGAAGTCAGGTCCATTTCCAGATTTTTCTTCCATAGAAGATTTCTGGTAGTATTAGAAAGCCTGAGAAGGATATTGGTGTTACAAGTGCCCAGTCCATTAAAGTTAAGGGAGCTGTATCGAAAAGCCCTGTATATGGAATTATAGCTGTTGCTATTGCTGAAACTATTACGGAGAAGAGTAAGAATTTGTTAGAGGTAAATCCTACTTTGAAAGCATTGTGTTTTTCTGATCACCAGTTCCTGAAGTGTTGCTTGTACAAAGGCTAGGCTTCTAGCCTCTTCTATTGGTTCCCCCATAATATAATAGGAAATGTAAAAGAGCATTGCAGTGCCTAAGAACTGGGTTACAAAAGTAGCTAGAATAGAGGCTATTCGCCCGTGTAGTATGCCTTCTTGCGGATTTCTCGGCGGTCTTTTCATGACATCATCTGCAGGCGGGTCCATTGTCAAGGCTACTGCTGGAGCGCCGTCTGTGACAAGGTTTATCCACAATATCATAGCAGCTGTAAGGGGAAGTTCCAGACCTAAAATTGCGAAGGTTCCTATTACAACAAGTTCGTCGAAATTGCATCTTAACAGGAAGAAGGAGAATTTGCGAATATTATCATAGATGGTTCTGCCGCCTTCCACTGCATTCACAATTGTTGCAAAGTTGTCATCAGACAAAATAATGTCAGCTGCTTCTCTTGTAACATCCGTACCAGTTATTCCCATAGCCACGCCAATATCTGCCTGTTTGAGAGCTGGAGCATCATTTACACCGTCGCCTGTCATGGCTACTATGTGGCCTTTCTTTCTCAAGGCCTTAACTATTCGGAGTTTATGCTCTGGAGAAACTCTTGCATAAACTGAAACATTTTCAACTATTTTTTCGAATTCTTCATCGCTTAGGGCGTCAAGTTCAACGCCTGTAAGGGACATGTCACTTTTCAACATGCCAAGTTCTTTGGCTATTGCCACAGCAGTCAACTTATGATCGCCAGTTATCATAACTGTCTTTATTCCCGCTTCTTCACATTTTTTAACTGCCACTTTGGCCTCTTCTCTGGGCGGGTCAATCATACCCATTAAACCAACAAAAACAAGGTCAGATTCCAACTCGTCGTCATCCAACTCTTCAACAGAAGAAGATTGTAACTCTTTGAAGGCTATACCTAAAACACGAAGGGCGTCACTTGCCATCTTCTCGTTTACCCCGAGAATCTCCTTTCGTTTCTTCTCGCTTAACTTCTGAACTTCACCATCAACTAATAGATGCATACACCGTTCAAGAACCACTTCCGGCGCACCCTTAACGTAAGCGAAAAGTTTACCTTTAGAGGATTTATGAACGGTTGTCATACGTTTTCTTTCAGAAGTAAAGGGCACTTCATGGACACGTGGATAATCTTTCTCTAAATCTTCTCTATTCATCCCAGCTTTGGCAGCCGCGACTATTAACGCCCCTTCGGTTGTGTCTCCAATAATGGTTTTCCCATCATATTGAGCGTTTGTGCATAATGTGGAGGCTCCGAGGAGTAAGCGCAGGTCATCGTCGCTCTTAGGGTTTAAGGGCTTCCCATCAAGTAAGAACTCTCCTTTAGGTTCGTATCCTACACCAGTTACACCTATTATTTTGCCGCTTACGTAGATCTTGCGTACAGTCATCTCACCCTTAGTTAGTGTGCCTGTTTTGTCAGAGCAGATAACTGTAGTTGCGCCCAGAGTTTCCGCTGAGGCAAGCCTTCTGAGAATGGCGTTCCTTTTAGCAAGCTCTCTTGCACCTAAGGCCAGAGAAACGGTAACTACGGCTGGCAAGCCTTCGGGAACGGCTGAAACTGCTAGAGCTACGGCGGTCATGAACATTTGTATGATGTCAAAGTCTTCATTGGCGGTTCCACTGTGAATCTCAGGGATAATGTCCGTAAACCTTAAGATTTCCAGTACAAAAATTACTGCGCAAGCGACTACTATTATTATCCCTAAGTTTTTAGCAAAACGTTCTAACTTTTGCTTTAATGGTGTTTCTTCCTCTTCTACTGCCTGAACCATCTCTGCTATCTTGCCAAACTCTGTGCTCATCCCTGTAGCTACTACAACAGCTTTGCCTCTGCCATAAGTGGTGTGGGTTCCCATAAAAACCATGTTTTTTCTGTCAGCGACGGGCGTTTTCTCATCAACAACTTCTATACTTTTATTGACTGGCGTAGATTCTCCTGTTAATGCGGCTTCTTCGGTTTTTAGTTCAACTGTCTCAATAAGGCGTGCATCCGCGGGTATGCGGTCTCCTGCTTCGATAAGGATTATGTCTCCTGGAACAACTTCCTTTGCGGGAATTATCGCTTCTTTTCCATCACGTAAAACTCTTGCTCGGGGTGCTGCAAGCTTTTTCATAGCTTCTATAGCTTTTTCTGAACGGTATTCTTGAACAAAACCCACAACAGCGTTTAAAGCTACTATGGCTCCAATTGTTATGGCGTCAACATACTCGTTGATGCCGCCTTGGGAACCGGGCAATGTAGCTTCATACCATGCGCTAATTACAGAGAGTACGATGGCTATTAAAAGCATAATAACAAAAATGTCCTTAAACTGGTTCAAAAATATCTGGAGAGGGGATACTCGCTTTTTTTCTACGAGCTCGTTATACCCGTATTTCTGAAGTCTTTCAGAAGCTTCCTTGCTGGTTAAACCCTTCTGGTCAGTTTTAAGCGTTTGCATAACC
>CBETPM010000026.1:0-8192 GCA_965538135.1 Candidatus Bathyarchaeota archaeon | reverse complement strand
TAAAGATGAGATTTTGCGGTTTTCGAAAACTTCTGTGGTTACCATGGCGCCTACTACACCTATTCATGATGCCGTTCGGGTTATGACGAG
The DNA here is from genome assembly GCA_965538135.1 of Candidatus Bathyarchaeota archaeon. GTDB lineage: Archaea > Thermoproteota > Bathyarchaeia > Bathyarchaeales > Bathycorpusculaceae > PIXZ01. Next base: position 8,102 of record CBETPM010000026.1, on the reverse strand, counting down.
AGAAGGTTTTCGGCGCATACCTATAGTTAATCCTGGAACTAAGTTTTTAGAGGGAATAGTCACTGCCACTGACATTGTGGATTATCTGGGTGGTGGGAAAAAGTTTGGGATAATACAGCAGCGGTTTAGTGGAAACTTTTTCAAAGCCATGAACGAGCCTATAAGACTCATTATGACAAAAAATGTTGTTTCAGCAAAAACTATTGCCAAAATAGGCGAAGCCATACAGCTGATGAAAGAAAGAAATGTTGGCGGATTGCCGGTTGTTGATGAAGAGAATCGCGTGAGAGGGATAATTACAGAAAGAGATGTTGTTGGGCTTTTTGCGGGCAAAATAAGCGGTGTTAGGGTTTCTCAGCTTATGTCTGAAAAAGTGGTTACAGCCTCTTGTACAACAACCATTTTTGAGATTGAAAAAACTATGGCTTCTCAAGGTTTTAGGCGGTTACCAATTGTTTTAGATGGTAAGGTGATAGGTATTATAACAGCCATGGACATCATTCGGTTTTTCGGTTCTGGCGAAGTTTTCAGATACTTGCGCTCTGGGAATATTATGCAAGTTTTGAACACGCCAGCCCTTGAAATAGCAACTAAAGAAGTTTTGACAATTGAGTCCGTTGCAGATGTAGGGCAAGCGGCTAAAATAATGCGAGACAAAAATATAGGCGCAATACCTGTCGTGGAAAACAGCAAATTGGTGGGAATAATAACAGAGAGAGATTTCTTTAAGATTATAGATTAAAAAAGTCTGGAATACCCGCACAAAATAAATTTTAAATTTACGATCATTTATTAAACGGGCAAGAGCGGGAAAACTTGAATGTTGATTTAATCTTAAATAACGCAAAAGCTTATTTTAAAAATCGCATAGTGGAGTGCAGCATAGCCATAACTGAAGAAAAGATTTTTAAAATAGGCAAAGAATCAACAATGCCAAAAACGGAAGAAAAAATCGATTTAAAAAATCTTCTCGTTTTACCTGGATTAACTGATGTGCACGTGCATTTGCGGGATGAGGGGAAATCGTATAAGGAAGACTTTTACACCGGAACATCGGCTGCAGCAGCAGGTGGGATAACAACAGTTTTGGATATGCCCAATAACAATCCGGTAACCATGAGTGTAGAAACTCTCAAAAACCGCGTTAAGAAAGCTGAAAGGAATATTTTGGTTAATGTGGGTTTTTACTCGGAATTTCCGGAAAAAATGACAGAGATTAAGAAAATTGTAGAGCAAGGTGCTGTTGGTTTTAAACTTTTTATGGCTGAAAAAGTCGGAGGCTTAAACATTACCGATGACGTGATGTTGTCTAAAGCCCTTAAAATTTTAGGCATGATGAAAGTGCCTTTGGCTGTCCATGCAGAAGACAACATCATGCTTAAGGAAGCCGAAGAGAAGCTTAAAAGTTCTAATCGCAATGATATTGACGCTTTTTTAGAAGCACATTCAGAGGAAGTTGAAGAAAAAGCGGTAAAACGAATTTTAAACTTGGCAAAAAAAGTTAAAGCGCATATACATTTTTGTCATATAAGCACAGAGCAAGCATTGAAAGCAATCGTAGAATCGAAGAAATCTGTAAGCATGATAAGTTGTGAGGTAACTCCGCACCACATACTATTGTCTTCAGATGATTTAAAGAAAATCGGAACAATCGCTTTAACGATGCCTCCGGTTAGAGACAAGAAGCACATTGCGGCCTTGTGGGATGGAATTAAAAATGGTTGGATTGATGTTTTTGCTTCAGATCATGCTCCCCATGCTAGTGAGGAAAAATCTTCGAAAAGCGTTTGGAATGTTAAAGTAGGGATACCTGGCTTAGAAACGATGCTTCCACTGTTACTTACGCAAGTGAAAAATGGTAGATTTTCAATAGCGGATTTAGTTAGGTTTATGGCGGAAAAGCCAGCAGAAATTTTCAAACTTCGCAATAAAGGATGTTTAGCCGAGGGAAAAGATGCGGATTTGACCATTGTGGATTTAAAAAAGCCATATAAAATAGACGCTTCGAAATTTTTCTCAAAAGCTAAATACTCGCCGTTTGATGGATGGAAAGTGGAAGGGAAACCCGTAAAAACATTTGTTAATGGAAAATTAATCATGGACGAAGGAGAAATCGTTGCTAAGGCAGGAAGTGGAAAAATAATTCATGGAGAATAAGCCTTGAAGTTTATTGCTGATGGTATGCTCGGAAAACTTACGCGTTGGCTTCGCATTCTAGGACATAATGTAAAATACTCCAACAAATTGGATGACCATCAGCTTATAACAATAGCGAAAAAGGAAAGAAGAGTTCTTCTGACACGAGATCTGGAACTTTACAAACAAGCAACAGCAAAAGGAGTAAATGCCTTCTACCTAGAAGGAACAGACGAGGCGGAAAGACTCGCACAATTAGCAAAAAGATTCGACATCAAACTTGAAGTGGACATGACTATTTCAAGATGCCCAAAGTGCAACACACGAGTAAAGCCTATAGAAAAAGAGAAGGTTGGAGAAAAAGTTGAAAAAAACACCTTTACATATTACAACAAGTTTTGGCAATGTCCAAAATGCGAACAAATATACTGGCAAGGCGCCCATTGGATAAGAATAAGAAAAACCTTGGAACAAGCGAAGGAAAAAATGAAGATCCTTAAAAGTGAACGGTAAGCTGTCGCAAATCTAATTAAGAGTGAAAAAGCAATAATAAAAGAACGGTGTTGATGATACAACCATCAAAACCTTCCCGCGAGTTATCAATTGAGGAACTTCTTTCTTTAACATTCAATTTATACTTTAAGAACTTCGGCATATTCTTCATACCCTTTTTAATAGCCAGCATAATTTCAGCCTTGTTAAGTCTTCCTATACTTAGTTATGCACAAGAAATTCAAAAAATGGATTTCACTGGTCCTCCGGATGTCGTTTTAAATAAGCTGCTGAACATCCTTTTAACCTTAATAGCCATAACCTTTGTTATAGCTATAATCTCGTGGATAATAAATAGCATCGTTTCCGGGATTACAATTAAGTCCGCTTCAGATCTTATCGAAAAAGGAGAAACAAATATGAGAACCTCTTTTAACTTCACTGTGTATAAGCTTCCCTCAATTTTGGTGGCCGCCCTGATAGTCGGCATCCTCACAGTGTTAGGATTGTTTGCTCTAATAATTCCTGGCATAATAATATACATAATGTTCTATCTTGTAATCCCAACAATTATGATAGAGAAAAAAGGGGCTCTTGACAGCTTATCAAGAAGCAAAGAACTTGTGAGTAATAGATGGCTTAAGACTTTCGCCCTCGCATTAATAATTGGGATAATAATAGGAGTTTTAGCCATTCTTGTAGATTTGATTTTATCTCCCCTTGGACTTTACAGTTCACTAGCAGGCACTATTATTACTTCGGTGATCAGCCCCATATCACCAATAGCAGCGACATTCTATTATTATGCTATGCTTGCTAAAGAAGAAAGTAGAAAAATTCCGCCGCCTCCACCGCCATTCTAAATTATGTGTTTTTCAGCAACCATTTAAGCGGGATGTCTTGGTAGGTGCCATCTGGCAATGTGCGCCTAATGGTGATGGGTAAAATCCCTGCTTCGAGCTCTTTCAGTGCAATGTCTATTGGACCCCGAAAACCTTCTGAAACTTCGATGAGTATAGGGGCGCCCATAGAAATTTGAAGAGCCCTAGCCCCAACTATTCTTGCTTTCTCGAAACGCGTCAGCTTTGGAGGGCCTATCAAACTTTTCTTCTCTTTTTTAGACGTATTCTAATACGCCCCAGCACCTGGGTAGCCAGCACCTGGGTAGCCGCCGCCTGGATAACCGCCGCCTCCTGGCGGTGTTGGAGGAGTCTTCATTTTTCCAGCTGCAATGACATCGTCAATTTTTAGAATCATGGAAGCCGCTTCTGTGGCTGACTTAATTATCTGTTTTTTAACGGCTAGGGGCTCGAAAACTCCGGCTCCAGCCATGTCTTGAACCTTGCCTGAGTGAACTTCTATTCCTGTCCATGTTTCGCCTTTTTCGTGTCTAGCTCTCAATTCTGATAATATGTCTATAGGGTCTAAACCAGCGTTCTCTGTCAATGTAAGGGGGACGGCTTCAAGGGCTTCTGCAAAGCTTTTAACAGCGAGTTGCTCTCTTCCTGGAAGAGTTTCGGCATATTTTTTAAGCATTTTAGAAACTTCGAGTTCTGGTGCTCCGCCTCCTGCTAGAACTTTTGGTTCTTCAACTATGTCTCTGACCACGCACAAAGCATCATGTAGAGATCTTTCGGCTTCGTCTACTATGCGTTCTGTTCCTCCCCTTATTAGGATGGTTACGGCTCGTGGGTGTTTGCATCCTTCTACAAAGGTCATTTTGTCGTCGCCTATTTTCCTTTCTTCAACTAGGCTGGCGTAGCCCAAATCTTCTGAGGTCATGTCATCCATGCTTGTTATCACTTTGCCGCCTGTAGCCTTTGCAAGCTTTTCCATATCTGATTTTTTAATTCTTCTAACTGCGAGGATTCCTTTTCTTGCTAGGAAGTGTTGCGCCATGTCGTCGATGCCCTTCTGGCATAGGACAACGTTTGCGCCTGTTGCAGCTATTTTTTCAACCATTTCTTTTAGCATTTCTTCTTCCTGTTTTAGGAATGCATCCATTTGCTCTGGGCTTTCAATGTTAATTTTAGCATCGAACTCTGTCTTCTCAATTTCCAAGGAAGTATCTAGTAATGCAATTTTTGCGTTTTCCACGCGTTTCGGCATTCCGGAATGGACAACTTCTTTGTCTAAAACTATGCCTTGGATTAGTTTAGTGTCTTTCAAGGATTCGCCTGGTTTCTTTTCAACTTTAACGTCGTCTACGTCTACCTTGTATTTTCCATTTTCTTTTTCAGCAACAGCGAGAATTGCTTTAACCGCCAAATCGGCCAAGTATTCACGATGTTCGGCTACAAGTTTGCTTGCCATTGAAGTCATGGCTGCCTTTTTTAGATATTCTTCTGTCTCTGATTCTGCTGGAATTGCTATTTTTTCTAAAACTTCTAGAGCTTTTTCTGCGGCTTTTTTGTAGCCGTCAATTATTATCGTGGGGTGAATGTTTTTTCCGATAAGTTCTTCTGCTTTGCTTAAAAGCTCGCCAGCCAGCACCACTGCTGTGGTTGTTCCGTCGCCTGCTTCGTTGTCCTGGGTTTTGGATACTTCAACCATCATTTTGGCTGCTGGATGTTGAATGTCCATTTCATCCAGGATTGTGCGTCCATCGCTTGTTATTGTTACATCGCCGAAACTGTCTACAAGCATTTTGTCCATTCCTTTTGGTCCTAGAGCGCTTTTCACGGTTTCAGCCACTATTTTTGCCGCCATAATGTTTGTGTGCTGGGCTTCTCTTCCGCGGCTTCTACTTGAGCCTTCTTTTAATATTAAAACTGGTACGCCACCAGCTTGAGATGACAATTCCAAACAACCTCCTTTTAGTGCGTCTCAAAAGAAAACAGCATTACGATATAAATTTTTCTAAAAATAAACAGTGAAACATAAGAACTATTGGGGTTTAATCATGGTTTTTAAGCCGTTTCCCGTGAGAATTATCACGCTCACATCTTTCTTTGACATTTCCTTTTGCCTTTTGCAGGCTGCGTAAGCAACAGCGGAGCTTGGTTCCACGAAAAAGCCTTTGCGTGCAAGTTCTGTGAACGCATCAAAAATTTCGTTCTCTTCAACAACGACCGCTTCACCGTTCACCTTCCTCAATTCTTCTATCATAAGATCAAGTAATGGAGGATTCACACTAACCAAGGCATCCGCTATAGAGGTTATCCTTTCTGGAGGAGTGTAAGACAAGTTTTTGAATTTGTGATATAGTGGTGAGACCTGGCTTGTTTGGCAAGCCACTATTTGCGGCATTTTTTCTATAACATTTGATTCAAAGAGATGTTTAAAACCGTTTATAACGCCTAAAAGCAGGGTGCCAGCGGAAACAGGCAAGTAAACATGTTCTGGCGAACGCCAACAAAGCTGCTCGACTATTTCATAGGCGAGGCTTCTTATACCATCTCTAAACAACGGGTGAAGAATATGTCCCACATACACCTTTCCCCTTTCGCTTTTTTGGGCTTTCTCTGCAACCATGCTTCTGGAACCTGCAACTTTGACAACTTCTGCGCCATAAAACTTTATCTGATTGAATTTTGGACCTGAAACATTTTCCGGAACATAAATTTTTGCTTTAAGATTTGCGCGCGCAGCGTAGGCGGCGATAGAGGCACCTGCGTTGCCCGAGGAATCTTCAGAAATGTATTCTCTCGTGGCTTCCAGTTTTTTATGTAATGCGGAAATCAGGATGGTGGAGCCTCTGTCTTTGAAGGAGCCTGTTGGATTTAGGTTTTCAAGTTTGAAATAAAGGTTTTCTGAGAACTTGACTAGCGGTGTCCATCCTTCTCCAATTGAGATTATGCTTTTTTCTTTTATGTATGGGAAAAACTTTGCATAGCGCCATAAGCTGTAATCTTTGGTGTTAATTTTTTCAGTTTCAAAATCAAATAATACCTTGATGGAAAGGGGTTGACTGCATTTTGGACATTTGAAATCAAGGAGGTTTTGTGTTGAGTGGTTGCATTTTGAACATTTTATTTCGTAATGCATAACGTAATAGTTAAGAAAGAAAGCTTAAAACTGTAAGCCTTTTTTTAGAGCGTCTATGTTGGTTTTCACGGTTTTTGGTGGAACGCTCTCTTTGATTGCTTTCTCTAATGCTTCAACGCTGACTAGACTTGTTATTTTTGCTAAGGCTCCAAGCATAACCATGTTTGCGTAAAGGCTTGCTCCAAAAGTCTTTTGAGCGTTTTCAGTGGCTGGAACCCTATACACTTCCGCTTTTGTCTGCGGAATCTCTTTTACATAGGTGCTGTCAACGATTAAGATGCCGTTTTCTTTCAAGGCTCCTAAATGCTTGTTCAAAGACTCTTGATTCATCGCCACTAAAATGTCGCACTTTCTGACGGCTGGAAAGTTTATTTTATCATCGGAAATTATCACTTCGCTTTTGGCAGAGCTTCCTCTGGCTTCTGCCCCATAAGATTGGGTTTGTAAGGCGTTTTTTCCGTCGTAAATTGCGGCTTTGCCTAATATTTGACCTGCTAGAACCACGCCTTGGCCGCCATAGCCGGCTATTCGGATTTCAATTCTGTTTTTCATTTTGTTGTGCCTCCTTTAGCATTGTATGTAAAGCTTCGACAAGGGTTGTGCGTTTTCTTTGGATAAATTCGCCTATGATTATTTTTCCTTCAAGCTCTTCTTGACTCATTTTTTCCGCTTGTGGTATTGGAACCGCATTTTCCTTGAACCATTTTAGCATTTCTCCAACATCTTTGAATCCTACTCTTCTGCCAAAAGCTGTTGGGCACTGGGTTATAACTTCGATGAATCTAAAACCTTTCAGATTGATTGCCTTCTTGATGGATTCTCTCAGTTCTTTTGGATGGGCAGTTGTCCAGCGAGCAGAATAGGCTGCTCCAGCCACAGCTGCTAGTTTTGCCGCGTCTAAAGGGCGCTCAAAACTTCCGTAAGGTGTGGTTGTAGTTTTTGCTTTCAACGGGGTTGTGGGTGCCACTTGACCGCCTGTCATTCCGTAAACCATGTTGTTTCCCATTATTACTAGTATGTCGGTGTTTCTCCTTGCTGCGTGGATGAAATGGCTTAGTCCTATTCCAACTATGTCACCGTCCCCGCCGAAAACAACCACGTGAAGGTTTGGACGCAGAAGTGCTATGCTGGTTGCAACGGGTATGCTTCTCCCGTGAAGAGTGTGAACAGAGTCTGCCATGAAATAGGGCGAGGGAATCCATGAAGAGCAGCCTATTCCGCTGCAAAAGATGAAATTGCTTAAGTCTTCATAGCCTAGCTCATGAACTGCCCTCAAAAAAGCATCGGTTAGCGAGAACAAGCCGCATCCTGGACAGAAAGGCAGCTTCAAATTGCGCATGTATTTTCGCGCTGAAAATTCAGTTATTTTCGCCTACCCCCTACCCTAGTTTTTCCAGAATCTCTTCTGGAGTGATGAGTTCTCCGCCTCCTATTTTGTTTAGGGGGACAACTTCGGTTTGACATGCAACTCGTTTAACTTCGTGAAA